>CADCQE010000080.1 GCA_902803505.1 uncultured Lachnospiraceae bacterium
AAAGAACCGTCCCCACCGCAGCATTTTATGTCGCAAAAAGAACCGTCCCCACTGCATCATTTCATTGCGAGATACCTCCTGGCATAGGGATCCTCCGCAGTCACCCGGCCGCCCTGTTCGCGGATCTTATCCAGTGCCGCCTCAACCAGGCGCTCAGGGAGCGCGGACCCGATGAATTCTTCAGCCACAAAGGTTCTTTCGATACAGAACTCACCGGGCGCCCGTTCGGGAAATGTAATCTCACAGAGAATTCTCCCGTATTCATTCTTGCTGTAAATGCTGTGGTTCAGAACAATAAATGAAATCTCTTCCATCTCACACTCATTCCAGATAGTCAGAACTCACATAGCCGGTGTTTCCGTTATATCTAACTTTATACCAACTCCCGGATTCTCCTATCATCGTGACGGATTTGCCCTTCGGAATAACAAGTATAATATTGCCGCTCGAAGAGGTGGAGCGGGAGGAGCGAAGCCTCACATTGGCCGTGGTTTTCATCGTCGTTCCCGTCACATCGGAACTGGAACTGGAACTGGTGGAAGAAGAATCAGAGGCAAAGTAACCGCCCTTCACATAGCCCTTCCTTGAGCCGTACTGCACATAATACCAGTAGCCGCTAACTTCCTTGAGGACTTTAATGGTCGTTCCCTTGGGAATCGTCGTGATGATGTTGTCCGCAGTCGTGGATGTGGAGGAACGCATGCGAAGATTCACCCTGACCGTCTCCTGTACTGTAGAAGTAGAAGTGTCGGATGTGAAATAGCCGCTCTTCACATAGCCCGTCCTTCCGTTGTACTTCACCCTGTACCAGTTGCCGGTCGATGAGAGAACCTGAACCTTCTTGCCCTTGGGGATCACCAGGATGACATTATTCGAAGCGACCTTGGCACTCTTTCTCAAGTTGAGGTTCGTAGCAGTCGTCTTGTAAACATTAGAAGAATTGTTCTCAACAAAATAGCCGACATGGACATAACCGGTCCTGTTGTCCGACTGTGCCTTGACCTTCACCCAGTTCGAGCTGGTCTCACCGAGAACCGTCACCTTCTCCCCCTTCTTTAAGACCCTGATCACATTGTTGGACAGGATCTTCGCAGAGCTGCGCAGATTGAGGTTCACCGCAACCGTCTCCGTCGTTCCCGATGAGGACGAGGAGCTGGAGGATGAAGAAGAGGATGAATCATCGTCAGAAGAGGAAGAACTTGTAGTCGTCAGATATTCGCTCTCAACAAAGCCCTTCTTCCCGTTGTAGCCGACGTAATACCAGGTAGGATAATTTGAGGACTTACCAATCAGCTCGA
Organism: uncultured Lachnospiraceae bacterium; assembly: GCA_902803505.1. GTDB lineage: Bacteria > Bacillota > Clostridia > Lachnospirales > Lachnospiraceae > Chordicoccus. The sequence continues at coordinate 1,299 of CADCQE010000080.1, forward strand.
CCGTAGCACCCTTTGGAATTGTCTGCATGATCGTAGATTTATCCGTAGACCCGGCCTTAGAGCGCATGTTCACGGCCACAGTAGTCTTGCGATACATTGCTGCGGATACTGTCATGGAAGAAAAGGCCAGCGCCGCAAGGCACAAGAGAATCAGCAGAACACCCTTAATCGAACGTTTTTGCATTTCAATCACTCCTTTGCATTTACAATATATGAATTATATAAAGATGATGAACAAGCGATGCTCATTTTTCTGCACACGAAGTGATTATAACACACTCTAATTACTTTGCAAAGGGATGTGCTCAGACAGGTGGACGGTTCTCGGCGACCCACTGCTCACACTCCTGCAGAGTGAATCAGCACACTGATCCTCTTATAGAGGATGAAGGTAATGAACGACACGATCAGTGCCTTCACCAGGTTGAACGGCGCCACGCAGAGAACCGCAAAGGTCAGCACGCTGTTGACAGCGGAATTCACTGCAGTCCCCATCGAGATCAGTGTATCCATCGGCATGCCGAATGCAGCTGCATAAGTAGGAAGAAGGACAAATGCGTTCACCAGGCAGCCCACCACGATCATCGCGGCCCCGCCGATCGCCATTCCGATCAGGGCGCGCTTCTTCGTCTTACCATTCCGGTAATAAATGCTGGCCGGCAGGACGAAAGAGACCCCGATGATAAAATTGGCCAGTTCTCCGACTCCCGCCGTCTGTGTCCCCTTGATGACGAATTTGATCAGGATCTTGATCAGTTCGATCAGCACACCCGACAGCGGCCCCAGCGCAAAGGATCCGATCATCACCGGCACCTCGCTGAAATCCAGTTTATAAAATGCGGGTGCAAAGGGGAGAGGGAACTCCAAGAACATTAAGACGGCCGAGATCGCACTGAACATGCCGATAAATGCGACCCTCTTCACTGAAAAAACGGATCCCTGACTGCTTCCATTGTGACCATTTGTTACTGCTTTCTCCATCTCCTGCCTCCTCATCACTATCTGATCAGATGAATTTCATACCACAGGCACTTGCGGCGCTCCGCGTCCTGTTCCTCCATGAAGAATGAGCCTTCCCGGAAATAGCAAAAGAAAACGCCCCGGATTCACATTCCGGGGCAGCCATACACATCCATATACTATATCCATCTTCTCTCATCCAGACTGTCACTGTCGGTACCGGAATTGCACCGGTTCATTCACGCCGGATCCCATAAAGACCCCTTGTGGTCGCGGACTGTACCGCCGGTAGGGAATTGCGCCCTGCCCCGAAGACTCTTGTTCAATTACGGCTATTATACTCCGTGCGATGGAAAATGCAACAGCTTTCTGGGGCAGCATTAACCCTTCGAAGGGGAATCAGCCCCGTTTTTCAAGAATCTCCAGAATTTCTCGCTTATAATCCAAAAAAGCAGGTGTCAGATTAAAATCCTTCCGCCCGCTCCTTGGCGGCCGGATCTGCAGTTCATGCCGGATCTCGCCCGGCGAGCCGGTCAGCAGATAAATGCGGTCTGACAGAAGGATTGCCTCATCCACGTCATGCGTGATTAACAAGGTCGAGAGCCGGATTCTCTCCATCACATCCTGATACCACGCATGCATCTGGCCCTTCGTGATCATATCCAGTGCGGAAAAGGGCTCATCGAGCAATGCCACACCCTCCGCCGCCAGATAGGTGCGGAGGAGCGCGGCCCTCTGCCGCATGCCGCCGGAGAGCTGGGAGGGATACTGCAGCTGCGTGCCGTCGAGACCAAATTCCGCAAAATACGGCTCAGCCGCCCGCCTGGCCTCCTCCTTCTTCACGCCCCTCAGGACCATCGGAAGCGAGACATTGTCAATCACCTTCTTGTGCGGAAGGAGAAGATCCTTCTGCAGCATGTACCCGACCCTGCCCGGTTGCCCCGTCATCTCCTCTCCCTTAAGGAGGACCCTGCCCTCATCCGGAACGCTCAGGCCGGAGAGGATCTGAAAAAGCGTCGTCTTCCCTGAGCCGCTCAGCCCAAGAAGCGACACCAGCTCCCCCTCATCGAGGTGGACGCTGATGTCCCGGATAATCGTTCTGCCTCCATAAATTTTTGTGACGTGCTCCGCCGAAAGGCAGAGGGCGGCATTATTCTTCCCCGAGGTAGTCATTTGAGAATCCGGTTTCCGACAGATCATGCTCCGTCAATCCATTTTTATAAAGCCATCCGTAAAATGCCCCCCACCTGGCGGGATCGATCCTCCCCCACTGCTCCGCATCGGCAATGTACTGATCGGAAATCCATTTCTGGCTGGCAGACACGAGCTCCCGGGAATCCTCCAGAGCCCCTGTCGTATCCCCGGCGATCAGCATTTCCGCCGCATCCTCCGGATTCTCGATTGCGAAGCGATAGCCTTTCTCCGTCGCAGCAAGAAAGGCTCTTGCCACGTCCGGGGATTCCTCGAGAAACTGATTGTTGGCAAGGATCACCGGCGTATAATAATCCAGCTCCCCGGTCAGGTCCCTGAAGCTCCAATAATCGCAATCCACGCCTTCCACCTCGGCATTGATGCCGCTCCATCCGTAGAATACCCACACAGCGTCCGTCTGGTGTGCCGCAAGCGCCGCCGGCTCATCGGTAATCGTATTGGGGATGAGCTTCACAGTATCAAAATCCGCTCCCTCCTGCTCCATACAATACCGGATCATGGCGAGCTCAACCGGAAGCTCCCATGTAGAGTAAGCCTTTCCTTCAAGGCCCTTTGGCGAATCAATTCCATCTCCGGCCCGCGAGAGAATCCCGGAGGTATTATGCTGCAGAATCGCCGCCACCGCAGTGACCCCAAGCGGCTCCTCCAGGTCCAGAGAGGCCGCCATCGTGTCCTGCGCGTCGACCGCAAATTCGGCCTGGCCGGCGGCACACATGAGGGTCGCGCCGTCCTCGGGCGGCTGCACGATCTGCACGTTCAGCCCGGCTTCTTCATAATAGCCCAGAGCATCCGCCACATAGAAGCCCGTGTGATTCGTGTTCGGCGTCCAATCCAGGCAGAGCGTGATGTCCCTGAGCTCCTTCGCCTCCTCTGCCGCAGCCAGGCTCGGAGTAAGAAGCAGTCCCAGTGCCGCAGCTGTCAAAGCCGCCGTAATTCTTGTTCGTCTCATTGCATTTCACCGTTCCTTTCGGTCATTTACATCCTGACATGCCTGCCCTGTTCCGCTGCATTCTTCTCCTGCACATGGTTCCAGGGCATCGCAATCCTCCGCAGGAAATCCACCAGTCCCATCAGCAGCAGGCTGACAATTACAATTAATATGATCACCGCGAACATCTTGTCAAAGGCATAGGCCTTCTTCACCCGCGTCATGTACACGCCAAGTCCTTCAAATCCACCCAGCCATTCGGAAATGACGGCCCCGACCACCGCATAGGACGCAGAGATCTTCAGCCCGGCGAAGAACTGAGGCAGCGTCGACGGGAGCTTTACATGGAAGAAGATCTGGCGCCGGGATGCGCGCATGGATCTGAGCAGGTTGATCTCATCCGGGTCCACCTCCTTAAAACCTTCCAGGAGACCCACCGCGACCGGAAAGAAGGTCGTGATCACAACCAAAGTGATCTTCGGCGCCATCCCGAATCCCATCCAGAGAACCAGCACCGGAGCAATCGCAATGGTGGGAATGGTCTGCGTCACCACCATCAGAGGAAAGATCGCGCGCTCCATCACCTGAAACCGGTCCATCACCGCCGCCATCACAAAGGCCAGGGCCACTCCGATCAGCAGTCCGTATACCGCTTCCTGCGCAGAGATCGATGCGTGATACATCAAAGTCGGAAAATCATTGACAAACGCAAGAAACACGCTCTGCGGAGAGGGCAGCATATAGGAAGGCACAAGCCCGGAGGCACAGAGCCCCCACCACAGCAGCAGGAGGAGGCAGAAGGCGCATAAGGCTGGCCAGTTACGCCTGGTATTTTCCAATCTTTCTCTCAATGGAAAGGACCTCTCCTTCCGGCTTGTAGCTGACCTTGATATACGCGGCGACCGAAGGCGCTCCCGCCCGGATCGCGATGTGCTGGCACTCCTTCACGATGTCCATCAGCTCGTCGTAAGGGCCCTCAATAGTCGTCTCAAAAGGCCCCACCACGTAATTGTACCCGCTCGCAGCGATGTAAGCGATCACCTCATCCACGATTCTGCAGAGCTCGTCGTCATCCATCACCTGCGGCAGACTCTGAATTGCTACACTTGCTTCCATAATACCCTCCTTGACCTGTTCTCCCCATTTCCACAACAAAAAAGCTCCCGCTATCGGGAGCCTGTATCCGCAGCAATAATACACTTTCTCTCGCTTCCCTACGCCGGTATTAACCGGATCAGGTATTGAGGGTCTGTAATCGAATTACAATCTCAGCTTACGCTCCCCTAGCATGTACTAGATTAGCGCCAGATGAGAAAAAAGTCAAGCATCTTGTGAAGTCATAAGGAGCACTTCTTCTGACTCATTCGCATCCGGGACACAGCTTCTGCGCCGTAATGCGGAGCAGCCTGGCCGCCTTTGCCATGAATTCCTCCGGATTCGCCTGAAATTGCTGAAACACCTCCGGCCGGATTCCCATGAGGATCGCGACAATGTCCCTGCGGGTGAAACCGGTCTCCCGCGTCAGCGTGCCGATCAGGTCATATTTCACATTGGAAATGAAGGCAGCGTCAAGATCATACCGCTCCACTTCCCGCTCTGTACCGGATGGATCAAGCGTGCCGGTCTCAACCTGAAGAAAAGCTTTCGAGACGCGAAGCCCGGCATTTAAAGAGGAAATGGCGCTCCGGATAAGTTCATCCGCAGTGACCTCCGGGCCGTCAGATTCCAGGGCCGTTTCATCGCGAAACTGTTTCCCGGATCGCTTAAGACGCGGCAGTTCCTTTTCCGGGTCGCAAGAAGATGCACTGCGGGCATTTTCCGGCCGGATGGATTCGAACACATCCGAAGTCCTCGCACTCTCCCCGCCATTGTCTCCGGCTGTCTCCTCCGCAAGCTCCTCCTGAAGTCCCCTGGCAAAGGAATCATAGCTCTCGGAGGCAATCACGGTCAGCACGTTCACGCGGTGCACATCGTCTCCGAGCACGCTCGCATCCATCCGCTCTCCGGATTGATTCACCGAGAGCCTGAGTCCCCGGCCTACCTCCTGGCGCTTGCGCACTTCGCTGCCGCTCTGCTTCAGAGTGCAGATCTGGAACACATTCGGGTTGTCCCAGCCCTCCCTGAGCGCGGAATGGGAGAAAATGAAGCGCACCGGCGATTTCTCTGGATCGCGCTCCAGGAGGAGCTCCTTATTCTTCATGATCAGCTCGTAAGCGCTGACATCATCCGAAGTGGTCTCCCTTCTTCCGACCTTCGGGTTCACCATCCTTCCCCTGCCGTCCACGGAAAAATAGCCGGCATGGGTCTTCCGGACCGGAATGGATGCAAGGTAATCCCTGTAAGCCTGCTCCCATAGGCAGTCCGCACTGCCCCCGGCACTCTCTTCTGCCGCATTTCCGACAATGTCCATGTACTCTTCTTCGAACATCTCGGCATACTTCCCATTCACCGGCTGGTCCGCCGGGTCATACTGCCGGTAATTGGCCACCTCGTCTATGAAGAACAGAGACAGCACTTTGATTCCAAGCCCATAGAGCTGCCGCTCTCTCTCGATGTGGGAGAGGATGGTCTCGCGGATCTGGATCCGGCGGAGCTGCTCCTCGCCCGCGTCTCCGGTCATGTCGCCGGCATACAGCCTGATCCCGTTTTGGAATTCCAGGGACTGATCCCGCCCATCGATGTGTCTGATCACATAGCGGTCGCGGTATTCCTCCAATCCATTGGACAATCCGAAGAGATCATCCCCCTCCTTCACCCGCCGGCTCCGCTTCATGAGGGTTCCATCCGGCATTCTGACATCATATCTGAGTATCGCCGCCGGATTGCTCTTCGACAGGCGGAGGCCCTCCAGGTACAGATAGCTGTCTCCGGCTGCGCTCCCCACCTCGGAGATCCCCTTCACGGCGATCTTTTTTACCAGGCATTTCCTGTATGCATCCACCGCGTCCAGCCGGTAAACCATATTGAAAATGGACCCGCTCTTATGCGTCGCCGAATACCGGAGCGTGATCATGGGATGAAAATCCTTTAAGCTCTCCTTCGTCTGCTTTCCTTCCACCGACTGCGGTTCATCGATGACCAAAATCGGGTTCGTGGCCGCGATGAGGTCGATGGGTCTGCGGGAGCGGAACTCATCCAGCCGCAGATAAATCCTCCGCGCGTCCTTCTCCTTCGTTCCAAAAGCCTGGGAATTGATGATCATGACGCTGATGGACGGATCCGCCGCAAACTGGTCGAGCATCGACATCCGGGAAGAGTGATAGATAAAATAGCGGATCCTCTTCCCATATTCCTTAACAAAATGATCGCGCGTCATTTCAAAGGATTTATAGACTCCCTCGCGGATCGCGATGCTCGGAACCACAACGATGAACTTCCTCCATCCATAGGCCCGGTTCAGCTCATACATCGTCTTGATGTAGGTATAGGTCTTGCCGACGCCGGTCTCCATCTCGATGGTGAGGTTGAATCCTTCGCTGCGGCCCTCCAGCTTCTCCGACGGGGCGAGGTGATTGCGGCGCTGCACGCACTGTACATTATCTAAGATCACGCTGTCGCACAGCTCCGGGACAAGCAGCTGATTCGCGGCGATAGGGCCATCGATCCGGGAAGACCCGGCCAGGTTCGGCTGTCCGGCAAAAACGTCAACAACCGCCTTCGCCGCATCGGCCTGGAAGGATTGCTGCTTGAACTGAAGTTTCATCTGGGTTTCCTCCTCCACTGCAGGTGGGACAGGGGGACG
>CADCQE010000081.1 GCA_902803505.1 uncultured Lachnospiraceae bacterium
AAAACGATTATACCACAGGGGGATTCTTTTCTCAGCACGCTTTTGCCTCATACATCCTTTTTTTGTTTGAGTCAGCAGTTTTAATTCTCAGTCAGACCGGCGGGAAAAGACGTAAGTTAATCTGCGAGATAATCGTATAACGCTTCGTCTGAACGATGGTCTGCTGCTTGCATACCCCTATGGTTTGTGCGAAAAATGAAAACAGGAAAACAGTATGCACACAGCAGACCATCAGAGTACAGGTAACATATATCTTGATACCAAAGAAAACGATCATCTTGTATGGGTGGATTTCACTCATGACTGAAGAAGTTGCTGCTCCATGAGGATGCTGATCACAATGGGAAAGGTGAAGATTGATATGATTAAGAAATCGGTATCTTTTTTGCTGGTATTTCTCCTCCTGTTTCCGGTATTGGTTCATGCCGCCGGGTACGATTCTCTCGTTACCACGATAGACGGGAAGAAAACCAAGCTGACTATTGAAGAACACGGCTACTCGGAGGATCATAAGAAGTATACCGTTACGGTTGGCGGATACAACGTCCTGCTGTCAGGAAAATTCGGGAATATATCCGATCTCATGCCGTTCCGAGTTTCCATTGCCTGGAATGAGGATGAATATATCACAGGGTCAAACTATGCAGTGACGACCGATCCGAAAACGATCGTGGTGTTCGAAAATGAGGCCGGCTTCCCTGAAGAGGAGCCGCTGTATATCATCATTACTCCGAAGAATAAAACAGTCAGAAGCAGCTACAGCTTTTATTATATTGTTTCCGAGGAGAGATTCCACGACGCGGAAGATGTCATCGGAACACCGGCTCCGACCGCGACTCCGGAACCGACTCCCACGCGAGGGCCGGAGCTTACGCCGGGGTCGAAGCCCACGCCTGTTCCCGCTCGTGATCCGCATGATAATCCCGATTCGATAAAAACAGTCGGGGAATACGTGGTTTTCGGGCGTTATCCCCAGACTGAGGAGGGTAATGACAATACACCGATTGAATGGCTGGTGCTCGATTATGATGAGGAAAACCAACGGGTATTGCTGCTCAGTCGATACGGATTGGATGCCATGGCTTACCATAGATTGGAACTAGATATTACCTGGGAAAAGTGCGATCTGCGGAAATGGCTGAACAATGATTTTGTGGATACAGCCTTCACTGGGGAGGAACGGAATGCGATCCTTACCACGAAGGTGGATAACGGAAGCCAACAGAATTTTGGGAAACACAACGGTTCATTTGATACGGAGGATCAGGTTTTTCTGCTGAGCTATCTGGAGGCAAACCGGTATTTTGGTGTAGATCGTCTCAAATACAATACAGCGGGCAGACTGCATCCGACAGATTATGCGGCCAGCAAATTGTCTCCCGATAAACCATCTTCTGTTTATCAGACGGAAATCGGAGAGACTGCCATCGGTTGGTGGCTCCGCTCTCCCGGAGGATCTTTTAAATGCGCAACGTTAGTGCTAAAAAGTGGAGAAGTATCTACCTGGCAGTCAGTCACTGACACTCAATACTGCGTCCGGCCCGCTATATGGGTGGATCTGAATGCAGCGTTTTTTAAATGAGTCGGTTGTGTGAAACAGAAGACAAAGTGTCAGAGTATCAGCGTTGTTAAACAATAATACGTGCATAAAAGTGTTTTATGTAATGAGGCAGCACATGCTGCCTCATTTGTTTTACAGCTCAGGCTGCTTGGCTTTGTTTCTGGACTTTGTTGCCGGCGCCTTGGCAGCGGTAGCTTTTGTCAAAGCGTCCAGCTTCCCTCTGGCAGACTCTTTGGGCTGGACCTCCTTTGCCTGCGGGGCACGGTCTTTGTAGGCTTCGACCATAGCTTTCAGCCTGGTGTTCGGGACCTGCGTCTTTTCATCCTGCCAGATATTCTTTCCGGCATCGTCCTGATCGACGACGATGGGTTTCGTGACCACAGTGGTACCTTCTGCGGGGATCTTTGCCCAGAGGCCTTTGCCATATTGATTCTCGTGCACGGCCCTGGCTGGAAGGACGAAGCTCGCCCAGGGGGACTTGTCCTCCGGATCGATATTGGGGATCTTGATCCGCATGAACTCCCTGCCGTCTCTTGCAGTGAAGGGCTCCGCGTGGCCTTTGCCGAACTTGATAGTGACCTTGATCTCGTATTTCCCGACGGTCTGAAGGGCGTATCCGCACTCCCCAAGCGGCGGTAACGGAAGGCCGGCTGGTAATATCGGCATTGCGAGCATCGCGGAGGTGTCCTGTTCCGATCGACCTGTACGGGGCCATCCAACAGCTTCCTGCAG
>CADCQE010000082.1 GCA_902803505.1 uncultured Lachnospiraceae bacterium
TCCGCGATCTTTTTCGGCGTTCTCCCGCGGAAGATCTGATTGATGTTAATCCCGGGAAGACCGCATGTGCCCACGACCTCCATGGAGCTGACAGAGCTTCCGCCCAAAGCATAGAAATCATCCTCTGCGCCAAAACGCTCCAATCCCAGCGCGCAGGCCATCGCATCACACAGCGCGCGCTCTATGTCATTTTTCGGCGCCACGTATTCCCCCGCTTTCACTTCAGGCTTTGGCAGGAGACGCCGGCTGAGCTTTCCGGTGGACGTACGGGGCAGGGCATCCAGGTGAATGAAACGGGATGGTATCATGTAATAAGGCAGGACGCTTTCAAGCTTCTTCCTGAGTTCTTCCGTATCGATGTCCACCGGATCCGCGTAGTAGAGGCAGATAAAGGCATCCGGGCCTTCTCCGAAACCGGCTGCTATTACCTGCTCCAGACCTGACACACGGCTGACTGCCACTTCGATCTCTGCCGGCTCCACACGGTTGCCGCTGATCTTGATCATATCATCGATGCGCCCGATGACCTCATATTGCCCGTCCGGACGCATCCGGGCCAGGTCCCCGGTATGGAACTCCCCGTTCACAAAGGCCCGGGAGGCTTCCTCCGGACGATTGATGTATCCGCGGACATAGGGATCCTGAACGCAGAGCTCTCCCACCTCACCCTGCGGCACTGGCTTTCCTTCCGGATCCCGCAGCGTGATTTTCATATCTGTCAAGGGTTTGCCTACCGGCGCTATCCCGCAAGGCTGATCCAGGTGCCCGACAGCGACAAGGAAAGCGGTTTCGCTCATACCGTATGCATTCCATATTTGGAGCCAGGGATCATCGGACCAGATTCCATTGGCCGGTTCCGAGCCCACAAAGAGCCTGTTGACAGTGGGTATATTTCGAAAGTAGCGTATTATGGACGGAGCGCAGAAAAGGACATCAATTCTATTTTCCGCGAAGGCATTTAATACAGCCTGCGGATTCTTCACAATGCTGAATGGGACGATGCTCGCCCTGCCGCCCACGTCCAATACGCCCACATAGAACAGGATCGAAGCAATGAAGTGAAGAGGGGCGATCAAGGCAAAATGGTCATCGGTCATCAGCGGACTCTTACCGTTTTCATAGAAGCTGCGTGCGATCAAGTCCAGATTCCCGTACTCATGCAATACACCTTTTGGCGCACCTGTGGTTCCGGAGGTATAGACTGCAAAGGCTGCATCATGGTCATTCACCTCAGCAAAGCCTTCAAGGGCTTCACACTGAAGTATCTCCGCCCAGACTTCGTCATCAAGCACCAGCTTGCACCCGCAGTCCCTGCGGATAAACGTGATGCGCTCTTTAGGATAATCCTGCTCCAACAAAACGAAAGCCGCCCCGGCCTTCCACACGCCAATCATGGCGATCAAGGGCTCCATCCCCCTTGGAAGCAGGATATTCACGAAATCTTCCCGCCCTATCCCATGTGCCTTCAGATAGCGGTACACCTTTCCGGAGATCCGATCCAATTCCCGGTAGGTAACAGTCTTTCCATCCCCCATGGAAGAAAGCGCAATCTTTTCAGGAGTGTTTAATACATATCGCTGAAATTTCTCAAAAAGTGTATTCATTTTATTCTTTTCCTAATAATTGGTGCAGGGCAAATGCAGCCATCGCAGGATCAATAATTGCCCTCATCACAAGACAGAGTTCCGCTGATCCTGCAGCTTCCATCAACGCATTTATACTCAAGTGTCCGGCATGCGCGGCGAGTCAACTTGACAGAGAGAGGATCTCCTTCTTCCAGGGGATTTACGTCCCTGCCCGGATAACTCACTTCCATATCCACGCTGCCATTCCCCGCATCGCTGTACTCGAACAGCAGATGGAGTTCATCTTCCCTGCCAAGTGTCGGCAGAATGATCTGCATACAGAGTTCCTCCGCAATAGTCAGCATATCGTTTATGAGTCTTCTGCTGATCATGTGCCGTATGCCGAACTGTTCGATCCCGGCAAACTGCCCAAGGGAATCAAAACGATTCTTCCGGAAGGAGGTTTCATAGACCTTCAGACGGCGGATGAACTGTCGGGTTTTATCTTTCTTAGGTGCATCAAAGATCTCTTCAGGGGTTCCCTCTTCATAGATGACCCCTTCATCCATGAAGAACACCCGATTCGATACTTCCCTGGCAAAACTCATCTCATGGGTGACAATCATCATGGTCATCCCCTCCGCGGCAAGTCTGCGGATTACCGCGAGCACCTCCCCGATCATGGTTGGATCTAAAGCAGAGGTCGGCTCATCAAAAAGAAGGATCTTCGGGTCCATCGCAACAGCCCGGACTATGGCAACCCTTTGCTGCTGTCCGCCGGAGAGGTGTTCAGGAAGAGTCAGTGCCTTGTCTGTCAGTCCAACCATCTGCAGAAGCTGCATGCTTTTTTCACCAGCTTCCTTTTGGCTTCGTTTCAAAAGCTTCATCTGGGCAAGCATCAGATTTTCTATGACTGTCAAATGGGAAAACAGGTTGAAGGACTGAAATACCATCCCGATCTGTTGTCTCATGTGATTGACGTCGCAGCTTTTCGCAAATGTATCCTGTCCTTCAAACAGAAGAGTCCCGCTGTCTGCTGTCTCCA
>CADCQE010000083.1 GCA_902803505.1 uncultured Lachnospiraceae bacterium
CCTGTTCGGCCGGATCTTCCTCGGCGGCGTGTTCCGCGTGGGAAGGATGTACAGCCTTTTCGGGTATGATGTGTACTTCGGGGAGACCCTTCTTTCCATCTCCGCGATCATTTTCTTCGGACTGCTCTGCGCGAAGAAGAAAAACCTGGCCGCGAATCTGATGGCGGGCCTCGCCATCCTTTTCTCCGCCGGGATCGTCATCTGCTTTGCCCTGGCGTTCTTCGGCGTGCGTTTTCCGATGACGCCTGCCTTTCTGCCGGACGCTTCTGCCCTGTCGCAGATCGTGAAGATCGCCGTGATCTCGCCCTGGGCCTTCATCGGGTTTGAGAGCATTTCCCACGCCACGGAGGAATTCAACTTCGACCACAAGAAGATCCACCGCATCCTTCTCATCGCGGTGATCAGCACCTTTGCGCTCTACGCCATGGTGACCCTCCTGTCCGTGACGGCCTACCCGCCGCAGTACGGCAGCTGGATCGAATACATCCGCGACCTGGACCACCTGGAGGGGATCGAGGTGCTCCCGGCCTTCTACGCGGCCTCCCACTACCTCGGCGGCTTCGGCGTGACGGCCCTCATGCTCTCACTTCTGGCCCTCGTCATCACCAGCCTCATCGGAAATATGATGGCCTTAAGCCGCCTCTGCTACTCCCTGGGCAAGGACCGCATCCTGCCGGAGAGCTTCGCCGAAATCAGCGACAGAGGCATCCCGAAGCGGGCACTGTTTCTCGTCGCGGGCATTTCCTGCCTGATTCCCTTCATCGGCCGGACCGCCATCGGCTGGATCGTCGACGTCACCACCATCGGCGCCGTCCTGATCTACGGCCTCGTCTCCGCCTCCGCGGCGAAGATGGGCAAGAGCATGGAGGACCGCCGCGAGATGTGGACGGGCAGGATCGGCCTGGCCCTGATGCTCTTCCTGGGCGCATATTTCCTGCTGCCCTCCCTCATTTCCAAGAGCACTCTGGCCACAGAGACCTACTTCCTCTTCATCATCTGGAGCGTCCTGGGCTTCCTCTTCTTCCGGAGCATCCTGCACAGAGACGCAGAGAAGCGCTTCGGCAGGTCCATCATCGTGTGGGTGGCCCTCCTGTCCTTCGTGCTCTTCGTGGCCCTGGTCTGGATGCGCCAGTCCATGATCACCTCCAACAGCCGGACGACAGCGAACATCGAGGCATATTACCGGCAGGACAGCGACCCAAGCGGGCAGCGCAGGGAGGACGAGCAGTACATACAGGAGCAGCTGGGCAAGCTCTCCGCCGACGACACCAGGACCATGCTCATGGCCGTCGGGATGTTCGCATTTGCCCTCATCATCATGATGACCAACCACTCCTACATGCACAAGCGCACCCGCGAGAGCGAGAAGCTGGCCAACACCGATCCCATGACCGGTGTCAAGAACAAGCACGCCTATCTCACAAAAGAGGGGGAAATGAACGCAGCGCTCAACGAGGGCCGGAGCAGGGACTTCGCCATCGTAGTCTGCGATGTAAACGGGCTCAAGCGGATCAACGACACCTACGGCCACAAGGCCGGCGACGAGTACATCCGCAGCGCCTGCTTCCTGGTCTGCGAGATCTTCTCCCACAGCCCGGTATACCGCGTGGGCGGCGACGAATTCGCAGTCATCCTTGAGGGGAGGGATTACGACATCCGCCATGAGCTGATGAGCACCCTCCACGACCGCTCCGTAGAACACATCCGCTCCGACGGCGCCGTCGTCTCCGGCGGCCTGTCCGACTACCAGCCGGAGAGCGACACGAAGGTCCACGACGTCTTCGAGCGGGCGGACACGGAGATGTACGAAGAGAAGAGGAGACTCAAGAGCCTCGGGGCCGCAACCCGGGACGACGAGGAGGAGCAGCTCCCTGCTTCCCTTGACGTCGTGCCCTCCCTCGCCCAGATGAAGCGCAGGGTCCTCATCGTAGAAGATGAAGAGATCAACCAGATGATCCTTGCAAATATCCTCGAGGAGGATTACGAGCTGCTCTTCGCCTCCGATGGCATGGAGGCCCTCAGCGAGATCTGGACCAACAAGGACGACCTGGCCCTCGTGCTCCTGGACCTCATGCTCCCCCGCATGAGCGGCCTGGAAGTGCTCCGCAACATGAAAGAGGAGACAGAGCTGCAGAACATCCCGGTCATCATCGTCACCGCCGACCAGCACGCCGAGGTGGAGTGCCTGAAGCTCGGCGCCGTGGATTTCATTCCGAAGCCCTATCCCTCCTGGGAGATCATCCAGGTAAGGGTCAACAAAGCCATCGAGCTGTCGGAGAACCGCGGCATCATCCAATCCACAGAGCGCGACCACCTGACGAAGCTGCTGAACCTGGATTTCTTCTACCAATATGTGAAAATGCACGATCACCATTACCTCGACATGAGCATGGATGCCATTGTTGTGGACATCAGCCATTTTCACATGATAAATGAGCGATACGGCAGGCAGTACGGCGACAGCGTGCTCCGCCGCCTGGGCGAGCGGGTGCGCCACCTGGCCCGCCGGATCGACGGCCTCGGCTGCCGGCGCGGCTCCGACACCTTCTATCTCTACTGCCCCCACAGGGACAATTACGGGGAGCTGCTGGACCGCCTGTCCACCGGTCTCACAGACGACGCCTCCTCCTCGGACCGCGTGCGGCTGCGCCTGGGCGTCTACGCCGACGTGGACAAATCCATGGACATCGAGCGCCGCTTCGACCGCGCCAAGGCAGCGGCCGACTCGGTCAAGAGCGGCTACGCCAAGCCCGTGGGGATTTACACGCCCAAGATGCACGAGACTGCCCTCTACAACGAGCGCCTCATCGAGGATTTCCACAGCTCCATCGAGCAGGGCCGCTTCCTGGTGTATTACCAGCCGAAATTCAACATCCGCCCGGAGGAGCCCATACTCGCCAGCGCCGAGGCCCTGGTGCGCTGGGATCACCCCGAGCTGGGAATGATCTCGCCCAGCGTGTTCATTCCCCTCCTCGAGGAGAACGGCCTGATCCTCGACCTGGATAAATTCGTGTGGCGCAGTGCGGCCGCCCGGATTCGCGAGTGGAAGGATAAATTCGGCTTCGCGGTGCCCGTCTCGGTCAACATTTCCCGCATTGACATGCTGATGCCGGATCTGAAGGATGTGTTCCGGGAGATCCTGGACACCTACGCCCTCAGCACGGAGGACATCATCCTGGAGATCACCGAGTCCGCCTATACCGGCGACTCCGAGCAGGTCCTCTCCACGGCCAGGGAGCTCCGAGGCATGGGCATGGGCTTCCGCATCGAGATGGACGACTTCGGCACCGGCTATTCCTCCCTCGGGATGCTGGCCCACCTGCCCATCGATGCGCTGAAGCTGGATATGACTTTTGTGAAAAATGCTTTCAGCGACACCCGGGATACCCGCATGATCGAGCTCATTATCGACATCGCCGCCTACCTCCACGTGCCCGTCGTCGCGGAGGGCGTGGAGACAGAAGAGCAGTACCAGGTGCTGAAAGCCATGGGCTGCGACCTGGTACAGGGCTTTTATTTCTCCAGGCCCGTGCCCGGCGAAGAATTCGAGAAATTCCTCATCGAGCGCGGCAGGTGCAGCATAGAAGTGACGGACTCCGTCCGGAAGACCTACATGAGCCTCTCCAAGGCCATAAGCAGCGATTTCGAGCACGTGTACTACATCGACACCCTGACCGACTATTATCTGGAATTCCGGCTTGACAAGAACGGGGACCTGCAGATCCTGCCCGGAGGCAAGAGCTTCTTCCGGGAAGCAGGCGAGAAGCTGCTGGAGGACGCCGTCCCGGACAGCAGGGAGAAGCTCACGAAGGCGCTCAAGAAGGAGAACCTCATCGGCCTCACCGAGCAGGGAGAGGACAGCACGATCGTGAGCTACAAGAAGCTCGTTGGCGGAGAGGAGAAGCAGTACTGCCTGCAGACCATCCGCAGCCGCAGCAGCGACGACCATCACATCGTCATCGGCGTGCGGCCGAGGCCTTCTGCCTGACGCTTCGTCTGCTCTTGACTTAGCCGTACGGCATAGAATACAATGGAAACACAAGAACTTAGCCGTACGGCATAGAACAAATGGAATCACAAAAACTTTGCCGTACGGCAAAACAATCATCCAGATGAAGCAAGCTTCGCCGTACGGCATAATCGGAGGCGATGA
>CADCQE010000084.1 GCA_902803505.1 uncultured Lachnospiraceae bacterium
GCGCAGAACCTTTCGTTTTCCCTATATGCAGTTAATCTAAGCAATTGCCTTCGGCAATTACTAAGGTTAACTAGTATATTCACGGCCCCTCCCACTACAGGCCACAGACCATCCGTGCTTCGCACGTATGTCGCAGCTAAAGCTGCTTATGGCCTGAGAATCGCGCAGATCCCGCTCCGCAGCTCTTCATCCGTGACATCCTCCGCGCAGAAGGCCTCGCCGATCGAGCGAAGCAGCACAAAGCGGATCCGGCCGGCCTTCATCTTCTTATCAGATTTTGTGAGCGAAAGGATCTCTTCCGCATTCAGCCCGGACACACTAAGAGGCAGGCCGAAGGCTTCAAGAATCGCCCTGATGCGTTCCATATCCGTCTCTTTTAAGAGACCCCTGTTTTGACTGATCGAGGAAGCGGCGATGAGACCCAGAGCGACACAGGAGCCGTGCAGAAGCTCGAAGTTCTTCGCCTTCTCGACAGCATGCCCGATCGTGTGTCCGAGATTGAGCAGCGCTCTCTCCCCCTTTTCAAGCGGATCCCGCTCGACGATCCCGACCTTGATCCGGGCACAGCGGCGGATCATCTCCGTCATGCGTCCAAGGTCCATTGCTTTTATCTCCGCAGCATGTGCTTCCAGGAAGCGGAAGTACTCTGCGTCCGCCAAAAGAGCGGATTTGACCACTTCTCCCATCCCGGCCGTAAACTGCTCAGCGGGCAGAGTCGCAAGAGCGGCGGTATTGCTGTAGACAAGAGACGGCATGTGAAATGCGCCGACCATGTTCTTGTACCCGTCAAAATCGACTGCGGTCTTTCCGCCGATACTGGAGTCAATCTGGGCGAGCAGTGTTGTGGGGAGCTGAATCACACGGATCCCCCTTAAGTAGATCGCTGCAGCGAAGCCGGCCATGTCCCCCACGACACCACCTCCGAGAGCCGCAATGACATCGTGCCTGTCAAAATGCAGACGGATCAGCTCACGGAACAGCCCATCCAGTGTCTCAAGCTTCTTATGCTCCTCACCGGCAGGCAGCACATAGACAGGCACTTCAGAAAAAGCCTGTTGGAGCTTCTCCCTGGCCTTCTCCGCGAAGAGGGGCGCAGTATTCTCATCCGCCACGATCATGCAGCGCTTTCCCTGAATACCGCTCATTCCGAGGCAGGACGGCAGGGCTTCAAAACCGGATTCGATCACGGGCATCATTGTTGTATTCATCTCATACACTCCTCTTGCACATATACATGAAAAACGGCATCAGCTGCATTGTAACAGCGCTGATGCCGGATATCATCATAGAAAGAGAATCAGTAACTGCTCCTCATGGGCGTCAGATCGAAGGCCCCGCTCAGGATGCTCTGGAAATCACCGGAGAGCTCGACATTCTCAGGGGTGAGAATAAAGATATAACTGGAGACTTTCTGGAGATTCCCGCGAAGGGAATAGCACACACCACATGTGAAATCGATCACTCTTTGTGCGATGTCCACATCCAGGCCCTCAAGATTCAGGACCACGGTGCAGTTCTCCATCAGTGTATCGGCAATATCTCTTGTGTCTTCCATCGAAGACGGGCGAATGACATTCACTTCCATATTGGACAGGCTGCTTTTCTTGCGGATCGGTGTGACCTTCTGCTGCTTCCTTCGCTGCTCAGCTGCGCTCTCCCTCTCCCGGCGCTCTTCTCTGCTCTTCGCTGAGGTATTATGGGAAGAATAGCCGACTGTGCGGGCTGTAGAGGACTTCCTGGCAGATGTACTGTTCGAACGTTTCCTGTCACTGCTGCGGTTCCTTGATGAAGAAAGATCATCGTCGTCCTCATCTTCATCGTCATCATCATCGGCACTGAAGCGGCTGAAGAATCGCCTCCTCGTCTTCTTGTCTGTCTGTTCATCAAGCTCGTCGAGATCCTCCTCATCATCGAGGAAATCCTCATCGTCATCGAAGTCGTCATTCAGCTTGATGGCGTTCAGGAAACGATCAATCAGACTCATAGCTTACTCCAATCATTTGTCAATCGCGGGCACCGAAGAGACTTGTCCCAATCCTTACCAGCGTAGCTCCCTCTTCAATTGCGATCTCATAATCACCGGACATCCCCATGCTGAGGACATCCACTTTTTCATTATTATCGTTTTCCAAATTCATGTCAACACTTAATTGACGCAGTTTGCGGAAGACAAAACGATTCTCTTCCGGATCTTTTACGATGGGCGCACTGGTCATGAAGCCTCTTAATTGCACATGCGGGAGGGTGCGGACCAGAGCCGCAAGTTCCGGCGCCTCTTTAAGCAGGACCCCGTACTTGCTCTCTTCCATGGCCACATTCACTTCGATCAGGACGGGAATCACGCGATCGCACTTCGCTGCTTCTTTCTCTATGGCGTAAGCCAGCTCCGGGGAATCGAGGGAATGGATCATCGCGATATAAGGGGCAATATATTTCACCTTGTTCCTCTGCAGATGCCCGATCATATGCCAGCGGATATCCCCGGGCAGGCAGTCCGCTTTCTCACGCAGCTCCTGCACATAGTTCTCGCCGAAGTCCCTCTGGCCCGCTTCATAGAGGGCCAGGATCGCTTCCATGGGCTTCCTTTTGCTGACAGCCAGGAGTGAGACCTCTCCTGCATCTCTCCCGCTCCTTCTGCAGGCTGCGTCCATTCTTTCCTTTACTATGCTGAGACGATCCTTGAGCTGATCCTTCATAAGGAGATCCTTCTTTCTTCAGTGTGCGGTGATCTGTGAATCGCGGACCGTAGAGGCATTCTCAACGATATTATCAAATTGCGCGATTCCATAGGGCGTGCCCTTCTCAATGATGCAATAATCCTCATTCTTATCCAGGATACTGATCCGGCGGAATACAGCATACCCTTTGTTCATGCAGTACACACCTTCCAGGGCCGCCTGGTCCCGCACGATGAAGCGGTCCGTGGAGCCGTCCCGGATGATGATATCCCCGTCATGAAATGCGGAGGAATCCACGTAATACTTGCCGTCGGTGTGATGGTAGATTGTGGGCGTCACAAAGCTCGTGGTGGCATTGCCGCTGCGGTCTGTCGTCGCCTTCAGGAAACCGATATTCTTTTTGTTCCCCCCGTAGGTGGAATACTCTTCCGGTATGGTATAGAACTGCTTTGTCAGGATGGAGGAGACGGGAATCTTGAGCCCCACTGCGTTGTTCGTGACCAGTTCAATATCGATATAGCGGCTGTCCAGATAGCGGATAAGCCCGCTGGTGAAATCCAGGCGCCCGAAATAGGTGCCGTTCTCATTTTGCAAAATGGTAAATGAGGCATTCTGAGTGACCCCGTCCTTCAAAAACTTGACGCGGATGTTGGAGCTGCTGTCGAGCTTTACGATCTGCTTCGCAGTGAGCTGGATATACAAAGACCAGTTCTCTGAGTCGATCAGCCTGTAGACCGGGTCTCCGGGAGCGACCTTGTCCCCTGTCTTCAGTCTCATCATGCCGTAGCTCTTCTCATCGAAGACTGCGTCCGTCAGGAGAGAGGCATTAAAGTTCTCATATCCGTCCATGGAGTAGCAGACGATCCCGTCTGCAGCCGCAACACAAATCGTTGAACCGCCCAGCGTCAGCGACGTGGACGAAACGCCGGAGTTCATGCGCTGCTCCAGCACTTCATTGAGAAGCTCCCCTTCAATCAGATAGCGCAGGGAGTAGACGTCATGAAAGTTCTGAGGCAGAAAGGTCTGGGAGAACTCCTCACAGTACCTGGAAATGGTCTTGAGCGTCGCAGGGTCCGGTTCAATTGAGGTCTCCTGGAGCTCTGTGGGGCTGATCCCATACACCACTCCGCCTTTCTTCACTTTGGAGTGATCGGCTGCGTAATAGTCCACATATCCCGCCGCATCAGCGGTCACGATCTTCTCGGAGTAGACAGCGATGCCTGTGTACTCGGCATTCCTTGCGAGAGGGCCGGAGGTCACCTGGTAGGACTTTACATGGGTCGCAGTCACATAGAGAAAAATACTGATGAGAATATAAATAAAAAGAATGCCAAAAACAATCGTTCCGATATTCAGCGTAAACAGATGCCGAATACCGGAATGACTGAATTTTGACACATTGCGGTCTTGCTTTGCGCTGCGCTTGGCCATTAGAGAGAAATCAATATCTTATCCCGGATCTGTTCGGAGATCTCCTCCTGATCCAGAGAGACAGAGATGACAAAATTGATGTTGAACATTGTGCTGACCTTGTCGAGCTTCAGGATCGTCTGGGTGATGTCCTGGCCCTGAAGCCTGGCGCATTTTAAAAATCCATCCAGATACAGGGACTGCAGGTCGTGATCCTGAGAAATGATGCCATTGATAAAGCCGACAAATTCATCGCTGTTCGCGATGGGGTAACGTGAGATGTCTATGAGACGAATCCGGTTGTTGAGCTCATACATATGGGCGCTGTTGCGATCTATGAAAACGATGTTGCCTGTCGCTGTCTTAACCTCTTCATTAGCGCGGTTGAGAATCTCTGTAGTCTTGCCTTTCCCCTTCTGTCCCACTACCAACTGAACCATTAGCCAATATACCTCCTTAAAGTGATTGTGATCATCCGTTCGGAGAAAAATCTTACTTGTATTATATTCCAGGTACTGCAAAATTACAAGGGACAGCCCTTATTAATTCGTCTGTCAGGTGTTCATCTGCGCAAGCAGCTTGTTCATGTCCTCGTAGAGCACATCTTTGGAGAGGGCTCCGACGACGACGGAGATATAGAACTGGCCATATGCGTTCTGGGCCAGCACTGCGAGGCAGTTGCCTGCGGCGGTTGTCGTACCTGTCTTGCCTCCAAGTACGGTCACATCCTTCGGAGGTTCCGCCTCTCCGGTCAGGTATTTGTCCGTAGAGTCCAGAGTCACATGGACCTCATTGCCCTCTGCATCGTTGTATTGGAAATCGTAGACGCCGATCTGGGCGATGCTCAGGAATTCATCATACTTCATAGCCTCGTTGAGCATGAGGTAGATGTCATAGACCGTCGTGTAGTGGTTTTCATCGTGCAGGCCGGTGGGATTCGTAAAATGACTGCCGGTGGCCCCTATGGCCTTGAGCTCCTCGTTCATCATCTCGACGAACTTTTCCTGGGTGCCGCCGACGATCCGGGCAATAGCCTGGGCGCAGTCATTGCCGGAATGAATCAGGAGACCCCGCAGGAGGGACTGCATCGTGACTGTGTCGCCGATGCGGAGCCCGACCACCTGGGATCCGGATTCGAGCTCCAGGTCCTGCCATTGGATCGTGACGCGCTCATTGAGCTTATCGGATTTCATGGCGAGGATGGCCGTCATCAGCTTCGTGATACTTGCGGGATAGATCTTCTCGAACATATCCTTCGCAAACACCACTTTCCTGTCGTCGATGGAGAACAGGCCGCCCTTTTCATTGCCGTTCAGCTCAAGGCCTTCATTCGCGATGTTGTTGGCCCCTATACAGAGATTGTTCGAAAAAGCAACATTGCTCTGCATCGTTGACTGCTCGGCGGATGTGTAGGCCATCACTTCGTTCGTCCAGGGATTGGGCATCGGGAGATGATTGGCTCTTCTCGAGAGGAGGATCACCAGGATCAGCGCAGTCAGAGCCGCGGCAAAAAGCAGCCACAGGATCAGCATCGTGCGAAACCTGCTGCGGCTCTTCTCCTTCTTCCGCTTCTTTTTCTCCTGCCGCTTCACCGTAAGCTTCATGCCCTCACTTCCCTTCTGAGTCTCTCCGCATAGTTGCTGAGGCGGATCTTGCTCTGCAGACCCACATTCAGGACAATTCCCATGCCGAGGAATAACGTGAGCAGGGAAGTCAGTCCGTAGCTCACAAAGGGGAGCGGCGTACCGGTATTCGGCAGCATGCGCGTTGCCACTCCTATGTTGATGAAGCTCTGCATGGCCACAAGAGAGGCCATGCCGCAGCTGAAGACCCTCCCGGCCAGGTTTTTGGCCCTCATGGACACGAGCAGGCACTCCAGTACGATCAGGAGCAGCAGGATCACGATTCCGGCGCTCCCTAAGAAGCCCAGCTCCTCCCCTGCCACTGCGAAGATGAA
>CADCQE010000085.1 GCA_902803505.1 uncultured Lachnospiraceae bacterium
CACGGTGCCAGAAGGCCCACACCGGTCACCGTAAGTATCGCTGCCGCCAGCATGACAATATCCCCCAGGGAGATCAGGCGGAGCATATATCTGAGGAGACTTCCCATTGTCAGCTTCTGCTGTGGGAAAGGTCGGTAGAATACGTAGACATCCTTTTCAATCTGATCTGCAGTCTTTCCCCGGATACGGACTTTCCTGCCCGTATCCGGATCCCGGTAATTGTATCCGCCCCAGCCGTTCGGGATCAGAGCAATATGCCGGCCATTGTCTTTTTTTATTCCGAGCATGGCTTCGGCAGCATCACGGTACCATTTTCCGTGAAGGGATGCTCTCCTCCATATGATGCCGGCAGGCTGGAGAATATTTTCCAAGGCCTCCTGAACATCACCCGCCTCCCGGACTCCTTCCGTTACTTTTCTTGATTTAATTCGATAATACCTTAGAATCTCTGTGATCGCGTCGCCGGTATTGCGGGGGTCTTCCTCATTCGCAAGCGCGCCGGAGCGGCCCAGTACTGCCCCGGTCATCTCCCGGACCGACTCCTCGACAGCCGCCCGGTCACTTTCCTTCCGAATTCTTATCTGTTCCTCAAACCAGCTCATTTCCGCGGTCTCTCCCGTTCACTCACTAGTGATAAGCTGCTCATACACGCCATGCATTGCCAGAAGCTCCTGATGCGTCCCGCGCTCTGCGACGTCTCCATGATCCAGTACAACAATCTCATCACAGTTCCGGATGGTCGACAGACGGTGCGCAATCACAACACATGTGATCCCCCGTTCCCGAATGGAACGGATGACGTCTGCCTCCGTGCGCGCGTCGAGGGCACTCGTCGCTTCATCCAGGATAAGGAGCGTGGGATCCAGCGCCAGCACACGGGCGATCTCCAGGCGCTGGCGTTCACCGCCGGAGAAATCCTTTCCGCCTTCTTTCATCGTATGCTGGTATGCGCCTTCACGCTCCATGATGGTGGAATGAATCTGTGCATCCCTGGCGGCAAGGATCATTTCAAAATCTTCAACCGAGCTGTCCCACATCTTTATATTGTCTTCGACCGGATCCTCAAAGAGAATGATGTCCTGATCCACGACCGCCACAGATCCCGTAAACACACTGCGGTCTATCTGAGAGGCCGGTTTTCCATCGAAAAGGATCTCACCGCTCCAGGGCTGGTACAGGTTAGAAATCAGTTTGGCCAACGTTGATTTCCCGCAGCCGGAAGGGCCGACAAAGGCGACACTTTTCCCCTTCTTCAGTTCCAGATGAAAATCCTTGATCAGAGGATCCTCCAGCCTCGAATATCCAAAGGTCACGCCCCGCATGGTCAATTCTCCGGAGAGCTTGGAATAGGAACTTGCTTCCGCTTCCTTCCCGGTTTTGGGGCCGGCTTCCATTGCCACATCATCCGGATATTCCATCACATCCTCGATCCGCTCCATGTTTGTGCGCATCTCCTGCATCTGCTGCCCGGAGCTGATCAACAGCTGTGCCGGAGACAGGAACGATGACAGGAAGCCCTGAAACGCGAAGACCATACCCGGCGTAAACTCCCCGCGCATCACCAGAAAGACACCCAGAAGCGTCACAAGGATGCTCAGGGCTTCAGAGATCAGAGCAGGGACAGTGCCCAGATAGTATCTGAGTTTCCCGTAATTCACGTTCTGGGAATTCACCATAGCCTGGTAACCGGACCATTTTTCAAAATACCCGGTCTCCGCTCCGCTGGCTTTTATGCTCTCGATCATCTCCATTCCGGAGACGGTAAAGCCTGAAAGCTTTCCGCTGTACTCCATCATGACACGGGTAATATTCACCCGCTTGTTCGCAATCACTCTGGAAAGAATCAGCTGTACTGCAACAGAAGCAACCCCGATCAGTGTCAGGAGAAGAGAATACCGCAGCATGACGATCAGGTAGAAGATCATCATAATGGTATTGAGCAGAAGCGGGGCAAAGATATTCACAAGCTGTGATGCAATCTGGGCATTCGTATCCTTCCGGAGCTGGATGTCTCCTGCCATACGCTGGGAGAAGAATTCCATCGGCAGCCGGAACACCTTCCACATGTAGGTGCTGCTTCCGACGATATCCATTTTCCCGTTTAGCCGGAGCGAATACACGGCCTGAATCCAGGCCGCGGCGAGCTGCAGCAGGGCAAGGACCGCCATTCCGGTGAGCAGGGGAAGGAGCAGCTGCGGTTCCTTCCCCGGCAGCAGCTCGTCCAGGAAGATGCGTGAAAACATGGCAGTCAGAATACCCGTCAGGGACGTAATCAATGTCGTGATCGCCATAAACCACATGGCGGCCTTTGCGCCCTTCATGCGCGAGGAAGCAAAGCCCCAGACCGATCTCTTCCTGCCGGATGGTTCAAATCCTGCTCCCGGTTTTATGAGGATACAGATACCGGTAAAAGATTCGTCAAACTTTTCAAACGGAATGCTGTACGTTCCTAACGCGGGATCATTTAGATATACTTTATTTCCCTTGAATCCGTTACAGACAACAAAATGGTTGAACTCCCAGTGAACAATGCAGGGAAATATTCCTTCTTCCCTCAGGTTCTCCGGCTCCATTTTGTATCCCTCTGCTTCAAAGCCGTATCCCAGGGCAGCCGTCAGGATATTCGCCGCATTGCTCCCGTTGCGGGATACTCCGCAGTCCCTGCGCACCTGCTCCAGCGGAACCCATTTCCCATAATAGGCCATAACCATGCAGAGACAGGCTGCCCCGCACTCCAGGGCCTCCAGCTGCATGACAACAGGCACTTTTGCAATGCCTTTTGTAACAGGTTCAGGTTTCTTCTTCGACATAAGCGTTCCACCTCTCGGACGCCGGTCAATTTATCACATATGAGATCGGATGGATTTCCTGTAGGTCTCCCTTCTCGTCATGCACCTTCATCGTACCGAAAATGCTCCAGATCAAAAACCCTGCAAGAAGTACAGCCAGCGCCGCCAGTGCAATCCATACCGAAGGGGTGATCACCCGGACGTATTCATCTATCTGTTCCGGTGAAGAAACCTTCTTCAGACTTTTTTCCCTGAAAATGCTCATTCTTCGTCTTCCCCGCTCTTTCCCCGTGCCGGTCTTCACTTAACGGCCGACCCGCAAAGGGATACTGTTCTTTCAAAGTTCAAACCCATGCTCCCTGAAAATCCGCTGCATAGAGCTGTTCAGCTTGTCCCTTACGTAGAAATAGTCCTCCTCATTGCACTCCGCACTGACAGACAGCGTCATCGTTCCGTTGCCGATCGAGGAAATGCCATTGTACCTGGGTCCGCCGAGGATCTGCCTGTCTGTCTGGCCGATCTTCGGAAGCTCAGCCTTAAGCACCTGCTCCAGTTCATCTGCCGAAATCGAGGAAGAGACAACCATCTCACAGATGACGCAGGACTTCATCGGTGTATTGTTCTGTATTGTTTTGATATCTCTGTTGCAGCATGTGACATAATCGCCTTCACGGGTCAGTATCTTGGTACAGCGGATGCCTACTTCTACTACTCTTCCCAATATCGACGGACATCCGGGTATCTCGATCTGAACGTTGTCTCCCACATGAACTGTCCCTTCAAACACGAATGTCAGGCCCGCAAAAATATCCGCCACAAAGTTCTGTGCACCCAGGGATATGGCAAGAGCCAGGGATCCCATAGCTGTCGCGATCGCTGCCGGACTGAATCCAAGGTATTCAAATGTCTTGATCAGAAAGAAGATTAAGGTTACATACAAGATGACATTTGCGAGAAGGCGGAAGATCGTCTTCCCTTTAGCCCCGGAAAATGAAGCGCAGATGGCCATAAGAAGCCGCAGTCCAATCACAAGCAGCACTGTCTTTGACAAAAGGTTCAAAATCGAGGCAATCGCGAACAGATTAAAGCCTCTCTCCCAGTCACCGGCAGCGATATAGTGATAAACCGTGTTTCTCGCTGAAGGGGAGCTGGAATTTACTATGAAAATGATCTGGAGAAGGAAAAAAGCCGTAGTGACTTCTATTGCAACTATGCCTTTTCTGGCGGGATTGGCCGCGGCAATCGCCCTGCGGATCGGATTAAGCTTTTTCTTCGGGTCTTCAGCCCCTTTCACATGCTTATATGTATCGAAAAACGACTCCGTATACCCGGAGAGAGTCATCCAGGCAAGAACGCTGTAGATCACAATAAACAGGATGCAGCCGACAAGCGCGAGCGTCAGCATTCCGAAAAGCGGAGAAGTCTTCGGTCTCATACAGTAGATAATGACACCCTCTGATGCCCCTGTCCACTCGAGAATCCCGGGTGTCTCCATAAAGGTGGATGTGACAAAGAATTCCCCCTCTTCCGTCAGCAGTGTCTTCATCAGGGAACCCTTCAGATCCGACTCGCCAAGGCCCAGGCTGAAAATATCCTCTCCCTCCAGCCCCTCTTTGTTCGCGACGAATATACGGCCGGTCCCGGCATCAGCGATCCAAAGCGTCGTGTCCGGATCAGTGAGATTGGAGACAATCAATCGGACAGATGCTTCCGGATCTATATCATGGTTTTGCAGTGCGGAGATATCGACACACAGCATCATCACTCCGTACCGGTCGCCGCTTGAAGCATCGCGGATCTGGATTCCCAGTCTCATCTCATTTAATCCGGTCACCTCGTCGATCTCCGGATTGTGAATGACATAAGGGACTCCTCTGAGGATCCGCCGGAAGTCATAGGTCGTGGAATTCGGATCCGTGCCCAGCTTGAGGCCGTTCCATCGGCCGCTGCTTACTGTCTCACAGCCATTTGCATCATACAGCGTAATGGAGGAGGCGGATATGCTTTCTGCCAGTGTGTTAAGGATCCCGGTCTCCCCAAGCTGCGGATAGGTATCAAGAACATCCGCAATAAGCTTGCCGTAATCCAAATAGACATCCTGCAGGTACTGCATGTTCTGGCTGTACCTCTCCGTATGCATAGAGATACTGTCTGTTACCGTGTCAAGACGTTCCCTGCTCCTTAAGACGTCGTCATACATCCCATTCAGCGCATAGCTGAACATGCCGAAGAGTGCAATCATGATCGCCCCGAATACCCCGAATAAAGCAGCAATCGACTTGATGTGAGAGGGCTGATAGGTTTTCTCTTCTTCCGGAGTCAGAATATTGTTCTGAACATAAGAATAGAGGGAGAAACCTGAGACCAGAAGCGCCGTCAACGTAATGATCAGGGCCGCAATCATATAACCCGCCTGGATAAAAGCCTTCGCATACAGATTCGGCACCGGCTCCAGCAAAATGACGTATCCGTCCGGCACTGCCGACTTCCCTGAGATATAAGAGAAGCCGATTTCTTCATAGCTCAGTGTACCGGAATTCTTCCCATCGTTCTTCTCCAGATCTTCCTGTGTAAGGCCCAGATCCTCAAGACTTTCACAATTCGAGAAAAAAGATTCATTCTTGTATAGAATCTCGGAGATCTCTCCACTGTCCGGACTGCAGGATACAAATATGGCAGGCACACCATATGTGATCTCTGTCCATTTCATGATCCCCGGGATATCTATGCTTTTTCTTACCTCATCCTCCAGCACGGTATCTTCATACCACTTCACAAAATAGTCGGACGTGTCCCCGATCCGGCTGTACGCCACGAGGGTCGACGGCTGATTCGGGGCAGCAAAAGAGCCTTGTCTTCCCTGAAACACTGACACGTCAAGGCCGAGTGCATCGGCAGAGGAAGCAGACATGGACAGCTCACCGTTCTCGATACTGACCACTGCACTGTTCTTCTGATCTCCTGCCTGCATTTCCCTGTCGTCAACACTTTGGAGCACAAGAGAAGCGAAGACGGTTTCTGCCTCGTACCGCCTTGTAATCCTTTTCTCATAATCAGTCCAGGATTCCCTCAGATTCCTCAGTGTGTCGCTAACCGCTTCCTGCGTCAGCGGCTTTTCCTTTGAGGCGTCTATGGAGATGCCGTAATAATTCCGCAAGGCGACAAGCCAGCTGAATACAAGGACAAAGCCAACGGCAAGAAGCACAGTAAGCAGGACTCTCCGACGAAAATGCTTCAACGATTTACTCCTCTCCTTTGTACTGGAAGCACATCATTGTTGTGTCATCGAACTGCGGGACTTCTCCCGCAAAAGCATCAATCTCTTCTTTCATCCTCCCAAGAAGGATTTCAGGCCTGGTGTCCCTGTTCCGGTTCAGTACTTCCAGCATCCTGTTCGTTCCAAACTGCTCATCCTCATTATTCACTGCTTCCGGGACACCGTCCGTATATACAAACAGCTGGTCGCCCGGGTTCATCCGGAATGCATGCTCGGGGAACTTGACACCCGGCATGACACCGATTGCTATGCTGTGCTTGCCGGAGACCAGTTCATAAAGACTTCCCGCTCTGCAGACAGCCGGGTTCTCATGCCCCGCATTGACAGCTGTGCCTTCTCCGGTCCTAAGATCGATCATGGCTAACCACACAGTCACAAAGTATCCGGACTGGTTGTTTTCGCACAACTGGTCATTGACAAGGGACATAATCCGCGCAGGACTATTCTCCATCCTCGCAAGATTCCCGATCAGCGTTTTTGCAGCCATCATAAATAAGGCGGCCGGCACGCCCTTATCCGAGACATCTCCGATGACCAGAGCAAGGTGATTCTGATCCGTGAAAAAGAAATCGTAGAAGTCTCCCCCCACTTCCTTGGCCGGTGTCATCGAAGCATACAGGCCAAACTCATGATTCCCGAAATCAGCAAGAAAATCCTTGGGCAGCACTTGCTCCTGAATCTTAGCCGCAATGTTCAGTTCCGCACTGTACCGCTCTTGCTGGGAGGTGACCATCCGGATCTCCTCCACATAAGTATCAATCTCCGTCGTCAGGTCCGTGAAGTCCTCCGCAAGCTGCCCGATCTCATTCTCACGGACTGCAACCGCCCTTTTCTCTGAGAGGATGCTGTCCATCTCCCGTTTGGCCGCAGCACTGTCTCTAGAGTGTGTATAAGTGCGGATGCTCTCGAGAATCTTTTTGAGAGGGTGTATAAAGAAGCGATTCATCCACATCATTACGAGAAACAGCAATAGAAGCTGGTATAGAGTCGCAAGAAGTGTACTCTTGAAAGCATCGACCCGGATCCAGGAGATGACGTTATTGATATTATAGGTTACCCCTGCCAGATATACCTGGTCCCCGATCCTGTCCACATATGCATAGTAATCCACATAACTGCCTATACTTGTGAGGTTCTCCCCGGATATCGTTCCCGAATCCGGGGAACTGTTCGTCGCCATCTCCACGGCCTTTCGCATGCTCTCAGAAGCGTCCTCCCCGGCAGGCAGTGTCACGCCCAATGGATAGATTTCTTCATAAGCTGTTCCTCGTACCTGACCCGGTTCTGCTCCGCTCATCAGAAAGCACTGTGTCTCATAGGGCTGATCCGAGGTATCCGCACCGGTCGCTGTCAGGTAAAGAAAGTTACAGCCCAGATTCCGCTTGCTCTCATTGACGCGGGCCAGAATGAGAGAATAGGTAATCTCTGCATACAGCTTCTGGTCTTCATCCGGCAGCGCCTCAACCGCTTCCCGGGTTAAAAAGTGTATGGAATGGTCCGGATGCCGTTCCGTGAAAATTCTCTCTTTTTCTTCAGTGGCAGTCGTGCCCGCAAAGTCGATATCATACTCTACGTCCAGCTGCTCAGCATTCTCATACCAATAGGAGAGCAGCCACTCATAGGCCGGATACTCCTTAAGGGCAGAGATCATCTCCTTAGCTGTATCTGCAGCCCGGTCTCCTGTGCTCAGTTCTATTCTTCTTGTGGAAATCGTATACTGCACAAGATAGGTCAGCACGCCGGCGATCACAATTCCGATCAGGATCAGAAAAAAGAGCTGGCGGGAGATTCCCTTCTTTTTCTTTCTTGACAGATTCATCTGCATGGATAAGTCCTTCCTGTATCTTCCATACCATAGAAAATGCCTGTCTTCCGTCGATAGTACCTGCGGGAAAAACATATCCGGTACTGATCCGGCACTTTACTCTGCCGGCACTTCGAAGGAAATGTCTTCTGTCTTGAATTCAGTGCAATAGAAGCTCATTTCGTCCCCGCCGATATCGTAATCACCGATGTCAATCTCCATCGTATGGTCTTCCGCAATATTGAACACAGCGCCCTTCAGGAGTTCATCCGCCGTATAGCACAGACAGATCCCCGTCTCATCGTCGATGACCATATCGCAGCGGTATGTGAACGTTAACGTGCCCGGCTCTGCATGATACAGGCCGCTTTTCCGCCCGAGGTATTCTGTCTCCTCTGTGAATTCCGCTCCCAGCCATTTGAGAAAGGTCTGATCCGCGCAGTTCCAGAAATGATCCGTTAAGCTGCGCACACTCCTGGCGCTCAGTAAGACACCGTTCCACTCACCGAATCCGTCCCGGTCTGCCGATACCGGATACATGCGAAATCCCTCATCCGTCTTCACAAACACATACTCGTTTTCACCGTCAAGATAGTGAATGTTCCCTTCACCGTCCCTCTCCAGAAGTGTGATTACTTCATTCTTCTCATCGTCCTGACGGCAGTAAGTGACAGAATAGGTATCCGGCATCTCCACCGGATCCGGAAGGTCCATCACAAAGGAAATCTTTCCCTTCTCTTCCGCATCGTCTTCTTTCGAGATGCCATCCGCTCCGGTTCCGAAAAGAGAATCCCAGAAATCCTCAGAATACTGATCGGGATTCCTGACCAGCTTCTTTACCTGTTCAAGGAGCCACTCTTTGCTGCTGCCCGGGTCATCACCGGACATCCCGAGAATAATCGGAAGTATTTTTTTTACCTGGGCAAGCAGTTTCTCTCCCTGCTCTAAATTGTCATCATCATTTTTCTGTTCCTGCTGCGGCAAAGCCGTTGTCTCCTTCTGTGTCTCCGCTTTCTCCGGGACGGAATTGGTCTTCGTGCCTGCATAAGCCGTGGCGGACAGCATGGCACTTGTCAGCATTAGTGTAAGTACTGATTTTCTAATTGCTGCTCTCATGTCTTTCCTCCGTTCTGTTTTGAATGTTCAATCTGCTTCCCGGTTCATTCAGGAAAATTTAGGATAATGTTATGATCAGAATAGAGCATGGAACGTCACTCCGTCAATCCTGAATTGCCTGCAGCAGTTCAAGGGGACGGTTCTC
>CADCQE010000086.1 GCA_902803505.1 uncultured Lachnospiraceae bacterium
CGTTTTCCCTATATGCAGTTAATCTAAGCAATTGCCTTCGGCAATTACTAAGGTTAACTAGTATATTCACGGCCAATCTGCAATCAGTTTCTGGCTCATCATGCTTGCATGAATGCGACAGGTTCTGATTGCAGAGAATGCCTGTGAAGCAGGAACCTCCCCCTACAGCCTCAGACATAAGCAACTTTCGCTGCGACATAAGTGCGAAGCACGGGTGGTCTGTGGCCTGTAGCGGGAGGGGCCGTGAATCGTAACGATACACCGTCCTCTGACTCACTACTCTCCTACCTCGATCACAAAGGACTCATGCCCGGTGAGATGGGCGCTCCTCGCGTCGGGCTGGCTCATGCCCACATAGAGCTTAAAATGCTCCCCGCCGCTGACGCGGGCTCCGCTCTCATCAATGACCGTGTAAGTGTATTTGTCGATCGGGATGCTGACGGTCCTGCTCTCTCCCGCTGCCAGACGAAGCCGGGCGAAGCCGACGAGCCTGGGATTGCGCGGAGCAAGTCCGGTGTCCGGGCAGGCGGCGTAGACCTGTACCACATCTTCCGTCTCACGGCTGCCCTCGTTCGCACAGACAGCTTCCACCGTATAGCGGTCCTCAGAAAGAGCGGCGGATTTTACAGACACATCTCCATAAGTAAGCCCGTAGCCGAAGGGATAGAGAGGTTCACTCTCGAGGTAGCGATAGGTCCTGCCTTTCATGGAATAGTCCTCGAAGGGCAGCGAGGGATCGTCGTCATGGGGGAAGGTCACGCAGAGCTTCCCGGAAGGTGACACATCCCCGAACAGGATCTCCGCCAGGGCTTTTCCGCCCCTGGCCCCGGGATACCACAGCTGCAGAATCGCGGCAAAGTGTTCATCCTCGAAACTGAGGTCAATGGCGCTCCCCGCAATCAGGCACAGAATCACGGGCTTTCCGCATTCCGCCAGGGCCCGCACCAGAGTCCTCTGGGGCTTCGGCAGGAACAGGTCCACCTTGTCGCCGGAGGCATAGCTGTTGCCCGTGTCTCCCTCTTCCCCTTCCAGGGTCTCATTCAATCCGACAACGAGGACAACAGCGTCGCTCTCTTCGGCCACGATCAGGGCCTCCGAGACGCGGTCATTCTCAAATGCCAGAGCCTCCACTTTGTCGTTCTGCAGATCCGCCCCTTCCGAATAGAGGACGCGGACATCCCCGCCCAGATAGCGCATGATCCCGTCGAGCGGCGTGATGTATTCCGTCGCGGTGCCGTGGTAATTACCCACAAGTGCCGCGCGGCTGTTGGCATTTGGCCCGATTACGCCGAGCGTGCGGATCTTGTCTTTCTGAAGCGGCAGGATGCCGTCATTTTTCAGAAGGACAATCCCCTCGCGGGCCGCGCGATCCGCCAGTGCCAGATGCTCAGCGCACTCCACGACCGAATACGGAATCTCGTCATACTCCGTCTCATCGAAGAGACCGAGCAGGAAACGGGTCGTGAAGAGCCGCACGCAGGCCTCGGTGACGCGCTCCTCCGAAACCAGTCCCTGCCGGATGGCATCGAGCATGTGCAGGAAGGTGTTGCCGCAGTTGAGGTCGCAGCCCTCATTTATCGCCAGGGCGGCGGATTCCTCCGGGGTCTTCGTCACTTTATGGTTCTCATGAAAATCACGGACCGCCCAGCAGTCGGAGACGACATGGCCCTCGAAGCCCCATTTTCCTCTTAAAATATCTCCAAGGAGGGTCCTGGACCCGCAGCAGGGCTCGCCGTTTGTCCGGTTATACGCCCCCATCACAGCTTCAACATGGGCTTCCGTCACCAGCTTCTCAAAGGCGGGCAGGTAAGTCTCATAGAGATCCTTCTGCGAGACCCTCGCATCAAAGCTGTGGCGGATCGCCTCCGGACCGGAGTGCACGGCGAAGTGCTTCGCGCAGGCAGCTGCCTTCATATATTCTCCGTCGCCCTGCAGACCCTTGACGAAAGCCGCGCCCAACTGGCCGCTCAGGTAGGGATCCTCCCCATAAGTCTCCTGTCCTCTCCCCCAATGGGGGTCCCGGAAGATATTGATGTTCGGTGACCAGAAAGTGAGCCCCTTGTAAATGTCCCTGTCCTCATGAGCGGAATAGGCGTTGTATTTTGCCCGGCCCTCTGTGGCGATGGCCTCTGCGATCTCGCCTGCCAGTTCCTCATCAAAAGTAGAGGCGATGCCCACTGCCTGTGGGAAGCTCGTGGCCTGCCCAGCCCTTGCGACGCCGTGCAGTGCCTCGCCCCACCAGTTGTAAGCAGGCACGCCCAAGCGGTCAATCGCCGGTGCATCGTAGCGAAGCTGGGAGACCTTCTCCGAAAGGCTCATCTGTCCAACAAGCTCCTCCGCCCTCACTCTTGCCTCATCTCTATTCATTGAGCTCTCCTTCCTTCTAAAAAGAATAGGCCAGAGAGATGGTTCTTCTGACCCATTTTCTACATTTTCTATAAGTATTCAGCACCCGGTACGCTCCGCGTTCCCCGCAGCGCTGAATCGCTGCCATTGTTATAAAAATGGGTCAGGAGAA
>CADCQE010000087.1 GCA_902803505.1 uncultured Lachnospiraceae bacterium
AGATCACGCTGTCGAAGCGGTCCATGATGCCGCCGTGGCCCGGGATCAGATTGCTGTAGTCCTTGATGCCCTTCTCCCGCTTGATAGCCGAGGCGGCGAGATCACCGAAGATGGAGATCACGGAGCCAATCAGGCAGATCAGGAAGAACTGCAAGGGATAGCGGCAGTCGTCGAAGATCACAGAGAAGAGCAGGCCGCAGATTCCTCCGCCGAGGACTCCGCCAATCGCTCCCTCCCAGGTCTTCTTGGGGCTGAGGACAGGGGTCATTTTGTGCTTGCCGAGCTTCATGCCGGTAAAGTAGGCTGCGGTGTCGGCGGCCCAGGAGGCCAGGAACACCAGCCAGACAAGGAAGATCCCCCGCTCTTCGATGCGGATCAGGTAGATGAAGCTCAGCATAAATGCGATGTAAAAGAAGCTGAAGCAGGCACCCACTGCCTGATCTGCGCGGTATTTCGGGAAGAAGCACACGTAGACCGCGACAATAGCGATCACAACCACTGCTGCCGTGACACCGTAATAGCGGTCCCCGAAGAAGATCAGGAGTACATAGTAAGCCGCCGTTCCCGCCCAGGCCGCAACCGCCGGCGGGTTGATCTTCTTCTCGTCGGAGATCACACCCAGCGCCCGCATGATTTCAAACATTCCCTGAAGGGAACAGGCCATGAGGGCGACCGCCAGAACCGGGCCGCCGATGATGGTGACTCCGATCGTGACTGCTGTCAGGATTACACCGCTGATGATTCTTGTCTTCATAGTGCTGAACCTCTCAGATGCTTCAATAAAAATGAGCCAATGGGGACGGTTCTTTTTGACTCATTTTAGCATGAGTTTCATAATACTTCTAACTCTCCGAAAAATGAGTCAAAAAGAACCGTCCCCATTGACTCATTTTAGTACCCCGCTCTCTCGCAGGTCTCGTAGGTCTCCTGCTCGATGGAGAGGATCTCCTCCAGGGAAGGATTCATACATACTTTGTGCGCTTCCATCGCCATCTCGATCACGTCATAAATCCGCGGGAAGCGGATCTTCCCCTGAAGGAAGCGGGCGTTGGCCCATTCATTCGCGGCATTGAAGACGCAGGGCATGGAGCCGCCTGCCCGGAGGGCGCGGATCGCGAGCGGAAGGCCGCGCAGGACCTCATTCGGCGGCGCTTCAAATTCCAGCCTGCCAAGTGCCGCGAAGTCGAGGCTCTTCGCCGGGCTGGCGAGGTGCGTGGGGTAGGTCAGTGCGTATTGAATGGGAATGCGCATATCCGAGACACCCAGCTGGGCGATCACGGAGCCGTCCTCATACTCCACCATGGAATGGATGACGCTCTGGGGCTGAACCACCACTTCGATCTGGTCGACGTCGACGTCGAAGAGCCATCTGGCTTCCATGACCTCCAGGCCTTTGTTGACCATGGAAGCGGAATCGATGGTGATCTTCGGTCCCATGGTCCACGTCGGGTGAGCCAGTGCCTGCTCGACGGTGACTCCCTCGAGCTCGGCTGAGGTCATTTTCCGAAACGGACCTCCGGAAGCGGTCAGCAGGATCCGGCGGATTCCGGAGTCCGCCCGCCCCTGGAGAGACTGAAAGATGGCAGAGTGCTCGGAATCCACCGGTAGAATCTTCACGCCCTTCTCCCTGGCCAGCGGCATGATCAGGTGGCCCGCCGTCACGCAGGTCTCCTTATTGGCAAGGGCGATCTCGCATCCCGCCTCGATGGCCGCAACTGTCGGGCGGATGCCGATCATCCCGACATTCGCCATGACATCCAAGTCTGCGCCCGCGGCGGTGCACATTTCTATGAGTCCGTCCATACCGGCCGCGACGCGCACGTCGGTGTCGGCGAGCTTCCCTTTCAGCTCCTTCGCGGCAGCCTCATCATAGACAGCTGCGATGCGGGGACGGAACTCTCTTACCTGGGCTTCCAGGCGCTCGATATTGGAGCAGCAGCCGAGGGCATTGATTTTCAACAGATCCGGATGCAGGCGCACGACATCGAGCGTCTGCCGTCCGATGGACCCGGTGGATCCGAGTAGTGCTATCTGTTTCATCAGATTGTCATAAGCTCCTTGGTCTTCTCTTCGACAGCCTCATCGACTCTTTTTATGTATTTATCTGTGGCCTTCTGAAGGATGTCCTCTTCGTCCGCGATCTCATCCTCTGAGACCTCTTCCGACTTTTTGAGCTTCTTCAGGGCTTCATTGCCGTCGCGGCGGATGTTGCGGATCGCGACCTTGGCGTTCTCGCCCTTCTTCTTCACGTCCTTCGCGAGCTGCTTTCTTCTCTCCTCGGTGAGCTCCGGGAAGACAAGGCGGATGACATGGCCGTCGTCACTGGGGTTGATCCCGAGATCCGATGCCTGCAGCGCCTTCACGATGGGCTTCACCATCTTGGGCTCCCAGGGTGAGATTGTGATCATGCGGGCTTCCGGAACCTGAACGTTCGCCGCCTGGTTGATGGCTGTCGGCGTTCCGTAGTAATCGACAGTGATCTTGTCGAGAACACGCGGATTCGCGCGGCCGGCGCGAATGGAGGCAAGCTCCCCCTCGAGGTTCTTCATGGTCTTTTCCATCTTGTCTTCGTAAGGCTTTGATCTTTCACTCATGATGCTTTTCCTCCTATAGTCGTTATCGAAATAATCAGTGAGTCACTGTAACTCTTGTCCCTGTGATCACGCCCCGGGCCGCAAGCGCAATGCTGTCCTTCCCGTCGAGCCGGAACACCAGCATAGGCATGCGGTTGTCGCGTGCCATGACGGCAGCCGCGCTGTCCACCACACCCAGGTCCTTCGCGACGACCTCGTCGATGCTGATCTCGTCAAAGCGCTTCGCTTCGGGATTCTTGCGCGGATCGGAGTCGTACACGCCGTCTACCGCTTTCGCCAGCAGGATCTCATCGGCCTCCATCTCTATCGCTCTCAGCACGACACCGGTGTCCGTCGAAAAATAGGGATGCCCCGTGCCGCCCGCGAAGAAGACGACCTTGCCCGCTTCCAGGGCTTCAATCGCGCGGTCCTTGGAGAAGAGTTCGGTAAATGCTCCCACCTGGAAGGGTGTCATGACGACAGTCTTCATTCCGAGAGAGCGGAAGATCTCCGAGGTGTAGATGCAGTTCATGACAGTGGCCAGCATGCCGATCTGGTCGGCGTGGGTGCGCTCGATCGCTCCCGAGCTGCGGCCGCGCCAGAAATTGCCGCCGCCGATGACGATGGCCGTCTGGATACCCTCATCCGTGATCGCCTTTACCTGGCGTGCTACGCCCGTCACAGTCGCTTCGTCAAAGCCCGTGTGCTTGTCTCCGGCCAGAGCCTCTCCGCTCAGTTTTAACAATACTCTTCTCATATGATTCCTCCCGTGGGTCAGGGGGACGGTTCTTTGTGACCCACTATGAAAACAACTGATAATGCAGTGGGGACGGTTCCTTTTGCATCATTTTTTGAGCAGAAGCGCTTCAAGCCAAAAAATGATGCAAAAAGAACCGTCCCCACTGCATCATCAGTTGACATAATAGTGGGTCACAAAGAACCGTCCCTATGACCCACTAAGTGGGGTTTGCTGCTCACTTCAAAAATGTCTTCAGTTCATCCATAAATGTCTCGACGTCCTTGAACTCGCGATAGACACTCGCGAAGCGGACGTAAGCCACCGGGTCGAGATCCTTGATGCGGGACATCACCATCTCGCCGATCTGCGCGCTGGGGATCTCCCTCTCACCGCGGGACACCACTTCCGCCTCTACGGAATCCACCAGGCCCCGGATCTGCTCGGCCGTTACCGGCCGCTTGTGGCAGGCCCGGATGACACCCGACTCTATCTTCGTGCGGTCGAAAATCTCCCGCGTCTTATCCTTCTTAATCACAACCAGCGGAACTGTCTCG
>CADCQE010000088.1 GCA_902803505.1 uncultured Lachnospiraceae bacterium
ATGACGGTACTCAAAATGAATTCTTCATCTGATCGCAAGGCCGTTGCGGCAGCAGTTATCTGTAATGCTTTATGGGGACTGAGCTTTCTGGCATCGCGAATTGCCTTGGACACAACCCCTGTATTCATAATACTAAGCCACCGATTTCTTTTGGCTTTCCTTGCTATGAGCGTGCTTTTATTGACACCTTTTGCGGAGATTCATCTTCGTGGTAAATCTCTCTGGCCGCTTCTGCTGCTCGGACTGATGCAGCCGGTAATCTATTTTTTGGGCGAACTATATGGAATTCTCCATTCAACAACTATTTTCTCGGGGGTTATGATCTCCGTTATTCCGATTGCAGGTGTCCTGGCAGCGGTGCTGTTTTTAAAAGAAATCCCATCTGTGACACAGATTGTTTTCTGTGTATTGGCTGTGAGCGGTGTGGTTGGCATAGGACTGTTAAGTCATAACAGTGGCTCCCTGGAATGGAGCGGTGTCCTTGGATTAGTGCTTGCAGTCTGTGCCGCTGTTGCCTATACGATCCTTAACCGAAGCATTGCAAAAACCTATACAGTCTTTGAACGTACCTACATTATGATGGGGGTTGGCGCAGTGATTTTCACAACAACAGCCCTTGCTTCTGTGAAGGGAGATCTGACTGTTTACCTGCACCCGTTCTCTGCACCCGGTTATTTGGCTGCTGTGCTGTATTTGGCATTATTCTGCTCTGTCGTTTGTTTCTTTTTGTCATGCTATACTCTTTCCCGTCTTAGTGTTGCAAGAGCAACTGTTTTTGCCAATTTGACGACCATAGTATCGGTAGTCGCCGGAGCTGTTATTCTGCATGAACCACTTCCTCCAATTGGCATTGCGTGCTGCGGTCTGATTCTGGTTGGTATTTATGGGGTTCAGCATGGTGCAAAACAGGAAGCATGAAAGTTTCCTAAGTAAAGGGCATTGATGATCATATGAAGAGAAAACCAAAGGCAGTTGAGGAAGCAATTGACTATTTGAGAAGATCGCCTTTCCAGAGCATTGTGTTCGATGTTGATGATACACTGTATCAACGCTCAGATCCGTACATTAGAGCCTACAATAAATGTTTTCAGGAACAGATAAGGACTGGGAAAGGCTGGCCGGATGGAAGCGAGCTGTTTCAAGCCAGCCGTGTCTATGTGGAAGAAGAATACCAAAGAAGGATTCGGGGAGAAATTGACATGAATGAAATGTTGATCCGAAGGACCCTTCGAAGCTTTGCCGCATATGAAATACACTTGACAGAAGATGAAGCGCTGCAGTTTGAAGAAACCTATGAGAAAGAGCAAAACAGCATTCAGTTGATTCCTCAGTTTCAGGAGTTTCTGGAGACATCAGGCAGTTCCGGGCGGGAAGTATTTCTGGGAATCCTTTCAAATGGGCCTTCTGCGCATCAGTGGAATAAAATATATGCGCTTGGCCTTACTAAGTGGATTCCGGAAGCACATATTGTGATTTCAGGAGATATTGGTGTTTCAAAACCGGAACTGGAAGCTTATCGGATTTATGAAAGGAAATGCAGGATCCAGCCGGAAAACACGATTATGGTAGGAGACAACCTGAAAGCTGACATTGAGGGAGCTGAAGCTGCAGGATGGAATGCCCTGTGGGTAAAACCCTAACCGATATGATGAGTGTAATAGAGAAAAACAGACGGTTTTATGAGGAGCATGTAGCGGATTTAATCCATACAGGATTCCGTGAATATGAGACAAGGATAGCAGTCGGGATTGCAGGAGAAGGATCCGATTGCTTTGGTTATGATGATGAAATTTCCAGGGATCATGATTTTGGAACCGGTGTATGCCTGTGGGTGACAGATGAGGATATGAAGCGGTTTGGCTACCATCTGTCCATCGCTTATAATGAGCTTGTCGACAGCATAGAACGATCCTACTATACAGAACGTCTTCGGGAACGAAGAGGGGTCATGACAATTCACAATTTCTATTCAAATATCCTTCAAATAGATTGTGATACGGATCA
Source organism: uncultured Lachnospiraceae bacterium (assembly GCA_902803505.1). Classification (GTDB taxonomy): domain Bacteria; phylum Bacillota; class Clostridia; order Lachnospirales; family Lachnospiraceae; genus Chordicoccus. The sequence continues at coordinate 2,005 of CADCQE010000088.1, forward strand.
TTGTGA
>CADCQE010000089.1 GCA_902803505.1 uncultured Lachnospiraceae bacterium
ATCTGGTTTTCGAATGAGCAGGCTGCGGCACTGAGCCTTCCGGAGGAAAATCCCTGTATTCTTTGCTCTGCCCCCTGTGAGCGCTACTGTGCAAGGCCGGCACAGGTGCCGATCCGTCACTTGGTGAACAGCTTGTATTACCGGGTAAAGCAGGAGTGTGAGACGCCTCTCCCGAAGGACGAGAGCCTGTTGCAGTGCGATTTCTGCGGGATACCTATGGAGAATCCGTTCCTGCTGTCCTCTTCAGTGGTGGCCAGTACCTATGACATGTGTGCCCGCGCTTTTGAAGCAGGGTGGGGCGGGATCTGCTTTAAGACCATCTGTACGCTGGATATCCATGAGGCTTCTCCCCGCTATTCTGCGGTCACTGGGTGCGACGGCAGCATCATGGGCTTCAAGAATATCGAACAGCTCTCCGACCACTCTGTCGAGGAGAATATGGCGATATTTAAGAAGCTGAAAGCGAATTATCCCGGCAAATTCATTCTGGCTTCCATCATGGGGCAGAACGATGAAGAGTGGGAGGAGTTGGCGAAGAAGTGTGAGGAGAACGGGGCGGATGCCGTGGAACTCAATTTCTCCTGTCCCAATATGGCGGAAGGCGGTCTGGGAAGCGACATCGGGCAGGTTCCGGAGCTGGTGGAGCGTTTTACCGCTGCGGCGAAGCGGAGCTGCAAGATTCCCGTGATCGCGAAGCTCACGCCGAATGTAGCTGTCATGAGCCCTGCTGCCGAGGCGGCGAAGAGAGGCGGCGCAGACGGAATTGCGGCCATCAATACCATCAAATCCGTGATCGGGGTGAATCTTCACACGTATGTCTCTGCTCCTGCTGTCCATGGGCACAGTGCAGTGGGAGGCTACAGCGGGAATGCAGTCAAACCCATAGCCCTGCGCTTTATCGCGGAGATGGGCAAGAATCCCGAGCTGTCGGGAATGCATCTTTCCGCAATGGGCGGTGTTGAGACATGGGTGGATGCCGTGGAATTCATGCTGCTTGGAGGCAGCTCCATCCAGGTGACAACTGCCGTGATGCAGTACGGGTACCGGATCATCAAGGAAATGAAGCTGGGCCTGAGTATGTACCTGGAGGAGAAAGGCTTTTCGAGCGTCAAGGAGATCGTGGGGCTAGGCCTCGACTCATTGAGCGAGACCACAGACGTGCTGGAACGGAATACAATGATTTTCCCGAAATTCAATCGGGACCGCTGTATCGGCTGCGGGCGCTGCATGGTTTCCTGTGCAGACGGCGGGCACCAGGCTATACAGTTCGGACCCGAGCGGCGCCCGACCCTGGACGGGAAGAAATGCGTGGGCTGTCATCTCTGTGTCCTGATCTGTCCTCAGGGCGCCATCACCAGGGGACCCAAGCGCTTCACAAGGAAAAAAGCACAGACAGCTTCGGAACGCATTCCCACATAATCCCAGATACTATTGTAAGGAGATCATATAAAATGAGCAGTGCAGAACTTCATCCGCTGTATGAGCGTGAAACAAAGATTTACAACCTGCCGGGATTTCAGCCGGCTATTGTAGACCGGGCGTATCTGAAAGCGCTCGGTGTCAGCGTTGAGCCTTCCGATGAGTGTGTCAGCAAGCTTGTCAAGGGCTCAGAGATCTTTCTTGAGCGGCTCGCGAAGCGGACCGTGATCCCGAGACAGCAGCTTCTTCTTGAGCACACGCCTCCGGAGGAGATCGAGACCGAGATTCATAATTATACCGGCAGGTGCCCTACGCTCACCTTTGAGCTGAATCCTGTGAAGGGATGTCATGTGGGCTGCCAGTACTGCCTCGTTACGGACGGTGTGCATGAGCAGACGCTGACTGCGAATGAAGACTATCCTCTGTATGTGCGCAGGCTGTTGAAGGAGATGAACTCTCCGGCAGCCGGCATTTTCAAGGAGGATATTGCCCGGAAGAACGAACTGCTGAAAGAGTTGGCGGAGGCGATTGAGACTGAGCCCGGGAAGAAGAAAGACATCGAGCGGCAGATCACGGAGCTCAGCCGCGGAAAGAACTGGAATCATTATTATTACTTCTCTCCGAAGACAGAGGCGCTGCAGGAGCCAACGCTGCAGACAGGAATTGCGCACAGAATCCTCAAGGAGTTCATTGCACACTTTAAGGAGTGCCCGGATTCCAATGCGAGGCTCTTCATCGCCTCGAAGGCGGGTGCAAGGCATCTCCTCTATGAATACGAGGGGGAGACGATTCTGGATCTCTTCGAGCAGCTGAAGCAGTACATGCAGTACAATATCAGCGTGTCCATTATGCCGAGTGCTTTTCGCGATCTGATCGAGCCCTATGCGGCTCCGATCGAGGAACGCCTGAAGGCTGTTGAGCTGTGCCGTCAAAGAGGCATTCAGGCCAATTCCGCCCTGGTTCAGCCGATCTTCACGCCTTATCTCACTGAGGAAGAGATCAAAGCCTTCTTCGACCAGCTCCATGACGGCGGGATCATCAACTACAAGCCGGAATTTCTCACGGCCTGCATGGAGAACCTCGCTATGCTGGGACAGCTGCTCGGCTATTTTGACAAGGATCTCGAGCGCCGCCTCTATGAGGACTATATTATGCCGTCCAATGCGGACCACAAGAAGCAGAGGGGAAGGACGGCTCCGAACCGCGCGCTCAGTATTGAGAACATTCAGAAGATGATGGCATATACGGATACCATCGGCATGTCAGTCAGCATCTGCTACTGGGTCAGGAAGCAGCTGAATATCGACCAGAAGCTGATTCCGCTCATCAACGCGAATGGGTTCCAGTGCCTGGGGTATCAGTCCCAGCTGTTTGAGAGATAGCGGACCGGGAGACGGCTTTTTGCGATGAATAAGTCAAGGGGGCGGTTCAGAAGAACCGCCCCCTTGACTTACTTATGCTTATGCTTCCGTATCCTTCCAGACCGGCTTGTAAGCCATATACTCTTTCTTCTTCTCAGCGAGGAATTCCTTCTTCTCCTGGAGGAGAGGGATGCAGATGCGCATCATCTCGCCGATCTCGGCGTGGTGCTCATTCAGGCCCACAATCGTGTTTCTTGCGCGCTTGACCTCTTCCGGCGGGAAGACGATCTTCATCTTGCCGCCTTCCATCTGCACTTTGCCGTGGCTGCCGCATACCGCACAGGTGACAGTGTCGGTCCCGTCAACGGTCATCAGATTCAGATGGCAGGTCGGACATGTTCCCTCCTCGCCGAACCAGGTGGTGTCATCGTAAGGAACACCAAGGTTGTTGGCAAGATTCTCACCCATCTTGAACACATCCTCCATCATCGGCGGATCCAGGAAGGGGCTGGTCTTGCGGCCCTGGTCGTTGGCATTGATCTGTCCGACGACCTTCATCGCCTGTGAGCAGCTGAAGAGGTGCATCATCGGAAGGCCCATGCCGGTCCAGTCGGGAGTCCATGCACCGCCGACACAGACGTAGCTGACCCAGCGATCCTTGAAATAGCGCTCGTCCAGCAGCGGACGTCCCTCTTCCTTGCGCCTGGCCTGCTCATCGATCATTGAAGCGCGGTCATGGGCTGCGCCGAAGCGGTCCGTGATATTCTTCAGCTGTCCCACAATACCGACGGAATAGACCGGGGCAGCGATGATGATGCCGTCTGCATCAAGGATCTTCTCCTCGACCATCAGGTAATCGTCCTTCAGGATGCATTTGATCTTGCCGTCCGGTGCCTTGCTGCAGGCCCCGCAGCCGCGGCACTGTTCGATATCCAGTGTGACCGTGTTCAGGAACTCTACTTCGATGTCCTTCCCGGAAGCCTTTGCTGCAGCTTCCACGCCCATCAGCGCCTGTTTACAGTAGATGTCACAGCGCTCATTTTTGCGTCCCATGGACAATCCGAGTACTTTCATAAAAACCCTCCTTAATTGTATTTACGTGTATATAATTCATGTAATTCTATTTTAAGTGTTGGAATAGGATCTGTCAAAAACTTTGTGTAAATTGTGGGGAGGAAGGTGGAACTGATGCGGGACGGGTCGTGAATAGTAAGCAACAAGAGGAACGATCCCCCGCCCGGCATGTCCACATCCATGCCGGGTATTGAATCCGAGATTTAAATTTAGTAAAATTATTAGGTACTGCATTTTTCGCAG
>CADCQE010000090.1 GCA_902803505.1 uncultured Lachnospiraceae bacterium
AAAAGCGAAGTCGTTTTCCCGCACATCGCAGCTCGCACAGTATAAAAAATAATAGATCATGTTTTCAATTGCCGCACTCATACGTTTGAGTATTTTCCTGTTGCCTTTGAACCCCCGGGTGGTCATAATTCTGAAAACAGTCCAGTTGGAAAGTCTCGATGCGACTCGCCGCAGAACCCGGTTTCTGCCGCCCTTTAAAATCACATAGAATACTGCTCTGATGATCGGCGTGGATCCATGTTCAAGCATTTTCGCCAGGACTCCCCGGACCAGATCGCGCTGGTCCGCATTGCTTCCCAGGTACCGTTTTGCTACCATTGCAAAACTCTTTTCATAATATTGTGCATAGGCTTCCCTGTCCGTGAGCTCCGTTTTCCCGACCGACAGGGCCAGCTTACTCCCCATAAACCTGATAAAAAGCGGAAAATAGTCCCCAATATCCGCATCGTACCACCACTCCTCGAGCTTTCCTCTCTTGCGATGATACTTTTCCGCTTCCCTTATGGGCTTGAGCTGAAAGCCTGAAATGGCCAGAGGAACGAATCCTTCTTCCTCGCACTCCACCGCCGGATTAAGAGATTTCAGAAAAGCTCTCACCTCTTTGATTTGATCCTGCCATTCTTTCTGCTTGGGTGAGGGGAGGATTGTATCATCGACTCCCGGTCTTATAAACCCCCAGGATTCCGGAGCAATCAGCGGCACCATATCGACTCTGCTGACGGTGTTGTGGATATTGGAGTAGGCCACATTCAGTTCTTTCGGCATACATCTGGGCGCCTCATAAGTGTAGACAAAAATATCCTCTTTTCTGAGCCCCCATCTCTTTGCATGCCTCGTCGCCGCAGCGCCCGCAAGCCCGGCTGCCGCCGCAGCCCGGCTGAAACCCGTGATCCATAGCTTCTTCCTCTCCTTCTCTTTCGAGCCGTGTCTTTCCAGATAGTCCTGTAAAAAATGCATTGTCTTATGCAGCGCAATTCGAAACCCAACAGGAATGCCCTGCTTTTCTATAATGGTATTGCCATACCATTCCCTTCCGTAGGAAGCCCCCCGGAATCCGACCGCGTAGATCGCACAGTTCTCCCCTTGAAGAGATACTTCCTTTCGGGCGATCAGCACACCGAGGGTATACTCCCTGGGTGAGTGCCTGAAATCTTCATTTACTTCAAGATCCCTGTATCCCATTTCTGTAAGAAGCTTTTCGGCATTGCTGAACGCTCTGTTCTTGTCTTCAGGATCAGGGAAGCAGGCCAGGGAAAGGCACATTGACATCATCCGCAGCATAGGGGAGAGGAGGGAAGCATCCTCTGCGAACCACGCATCGTCATAAGTATACGTCCCGCTTACATTGTGGACCTCATCTACTGCTTCAAACCGAAAGCTGCCTGTTTTCTTCATATGAGAGTGCTCCTTATTATTAGTCTGATGTGTTTGTTTTCAAACGAAATACTTCAAGGGTATCATATGCACAGCGCATGATTTCTCACCATACAAGCTCTTCAGCATGTAATGGATGTGCATTATATTTGATACTGGATACCTTGCCGCTTCGCAGCTTGACCACACGATCCGCCATCTTGGCGATCTCTGCATTGTGCGTAACCATCAATACTGTTGTATCTTCGCTGTGCACGATGTCCTCAATCACCTTCAGAATCTCCTGACCGGTCTTGAAATCCAGCGCAGCCGTGGGTTCATCCGCGAGGATGATGCGGGGGTTCTTGACGATCGCCCTTGCAATCGAGACGCGCTGCTGCTGGCCTCCGGAGAGCTGGGAAGGAAAGTTGCCCGCGCGGTCCGTCAGCCCCACCAGGGCCAGCGCTTCGTCTACATCCCTTGGATTTTTGCTGATCTCGGCAATAAACTGAATATTCTCCCTTGCCGTCAGATTAGGCATGAGATTATAGGATTGGAAGATAAATCCTATGTAGCTTCTTCTGAATTCTGTCAGTGTCTTTTCATCAGGTGCCGAAAAATTGCTTCCTTCCAGCTGAATCGTTCCTGATGTGGCATAATCCATTGCTCCGATAATATTCATCATTGTGGACTTCCCGCACCCGGATTCCCCAAGGACCACAACAAATTCATTTTTAAAGATCTTCAGGTTTATCCCGTTCAGAACATGAAGCACATCTTCGCCTGAGGGATATTCCTTCGTAATGTCCTTCAGCTCCATGAGTACCGGCTTTTCCGGCGGCAAAGTCAACGTGAGACCTTTCTCTTCAATGATCATTGCGGTCAAAGCCGCTGTGTGTTCACAGACCTTGAGGTCTTCCTCTGTAAATATGCCTCCCTCCCTTGACGTAGCGAGGCACAGACATCCGACCGTCTCGTCCAGGGCTTTGAGCGGGACACAGATCAGGCTTTTCGTCTTGAACCCCTGATCGTCAAAGATATCGCCCTCAAAAGCCTCCTCCTTTTCCGTTTCCCTGATCAGAACAGAGTTTTCTGAAGTGACCACCTGTCCCTCTGTCCCGATTCCGTTCTCAAAGGTGATTCCCATAAGGTCAAGAGGTCCGATACACATGACGCATTGCAGAAGTCCTGTGCTTTTATTCAGAATCCAAATGGCGCCGCCCTCTGCCCTGAGCAGTTTTGAAATCACCTCGAGTGTATGCGTAAAAGCGGTCTCCAGGTCCTCTGCTTCAAGAAGCGCACTGGAAATCATCCAGGTTGCAGCAGTCATATTGTCCGGCTTCTTCATAATCGCGCCCTCCCGGCACATGAATGCAATTCGAATCTTTGGGTGTTCCGGCAAAAAACCACAAACCGCATCAATCAGTACCTTGTAATTTCAGTCAGCGGAGTCTTTCTGATTTTTTTAAATGAGATGTAGTTAATCACAACACAGAGAACTCCATTGATTCCGATCGAGATACACCAGGAAATCACGGAAACACTTCGCAGATACATCACATAATCTGATTCTATGCTCTGCACAATCATTCCGCTCATCAGGATGCCGACGATCAGGCCCAGAACCATCCCGGCAAGATTGATCAGCATCGTCTCTCTAAGCAGATACCCGCTCACCTGTCCCGCTGAAAATCCATTGACCTTCATCACCAGCAGTTCCTTCATCCTCCGGTTTACCAGAATGTTGGTCAGGTTAATCATGATGAGAAGCGTATCTGTCACGGAGATCAGAACCATGATCAATGCCACAAGATTAAAGAGCCGCCTTGTGCTGTCATAGCGGGCAGCAAAATCAGAAGGTCTTTCAAGCTGCGCGCTGGGACAGACCTCGGTGATAGCTGCAGCCAGCTCATCAATTTCACCGCTGTAAAGACAGTAATAGCTGTTCTGTACCGGATCTGTACCAAAGATTTCCCGGTAGGCGGAGGGACTCATAGCGGCCATGAAGCCTGCGTGAAAACGGAAGGACCCGGCCGCCTTTGCCTTGTGCGGCACAAGACTGCTGTCGTAGAGGATCAGAACGTCCTCCGCAAACAAGGTATGTTTCTCAAAGAACTTCTCCGGAAGCAGAACCCCGCTTTCAGGGAGCTCATCGGACAAGTACACATAGTCCTTCAGCTCCTTACTGTCTGCTGTCAGGAGGTAGAAACCGGCCGATTCATCCGCACACTCATAGAGTGCAGCCTGATAGGAGGCCGGAAGATAGCGGACATCATAGTCCCGGAGGATGCTCACTACGTTCTTCATGTCCTCTTCATCCGGGTCAGCTCCCAGGTCAATCCTCAGGTTGTAGCGGTAGATCTGTCTCTCCTGGTAGGAAAATGCGCCATTAAACGACGACCGTATTGTAAACCCTATTCCGATGAGCATGACGCTCCCTGTGACCACCACGATGGACACCAGCACACGCTTCATGTCCGTTGCAATGTTCCGGATGATCAGACGGGAATACAAAGACTTTTCGGAGTGTTTCTTTCCGGAGCGCTTGCTCTTTAACGTCTTCCTGGCAGGCTCACTGCCGTTCATCAGGCCCACTGCCGTACATTTCAGCAGATTCCTGCACGAATACCATACCACAGATGAGGCGACGATCAGCGTAGCGCCCCCGACGATCGCAGCAGTGCCGGGAACGAAGAGCGCTTTGATCCTGCCAAATACATACAGATTTTCGAGCAGCACCATAATAATATTGGTGATCACCATGCAAAGGCCGATTCCTATAGTAACCCCGATCACTGCAGCAGATATGCCGAATACCAGATATTTGGCACGGATTTCATTCGTCCTGAAGCCCATGGCTTTCAGGGCGCCCACCTGCTTCTTCTGTTCATCAATGATGATTGCCATCGTGGAAAAAATGACCAGAGAGCCTATGACAGCGAACATCGGCACAAAGAAAGTGGCAAAGCCAAAGATCGACTGGTTCGAGGATTTCAGGAAGACAAAGCTCTCATTTGTCCTTCTGTTTGTGACGATAAACCGCGCGTCATCAAGTTGATCGATTCTCTTCCTTGCATCCTCGAGCTGCCGCTCCGCCTTCTTCTTTTCGGTGTCATACTCTGCCCATTTCTCATCCAGATCTTCCCTGGCCTTGGAAATCTTTGAATCGGCAGTTTCTTTCTCTTCGTTGTACTGCTTGCGGCCCTCCTCGAGCTTGCCGTGTCCTTTTGCGATTTCCAGGTCTGCTTCCTGCTTCTGAGTTTTGTACTGGTCCTGGCCTTCTGCCAATTCCTTTCGTTTGTCAGCGATCTGCCGGTCTGCATCCTGCTTTTGCGTTTCGTACTGAACCCGGCCGTCTTCCAGCTCGTCCCGTGCGCTCTGAAGCTGGGACTGGGCATCCTCCTTTTCCGTGTGATACCTGTTCCATCCACCTGTCAGCTCGTCTCTGCCCGACTGCAGACGGCCTGCCGCATCCGCCTTATTCTTCTCGTATTCCGCTTTTCCGCTTTCCAGCTGTGCTCTTGCATCTTCAAGCTGAGCGAGAGCATCCGCTCTTTTTGTGTGATAGGTATCCCAGTTCTGATCCAGAGTCTTTCTGGAGGCGTCC
>CADCQE010000091.1 GCA_902803505.1 uncultured Lachnospiraceae bacterium
AAGAATATCATCAGCAGGAAGATCATTACCAGCACCGCAAAAAGCGAAGCCACCGTAAACAGCAGTGTTTTTCCGGCCGAATAAGCATGTATCTGCCCCATGCCGCACACGATCAGGATCAGACACCAGACCAGTGAGAGCACACTCAGCACCGAATAAAACTGTCCTTCCTCGACCGTAACGAAATTACTGACGATCATCAGAGGCAGCTGGATCAGCGGATAGGGAAGCATCCCGTAGCAGGTGCCCATGTAGACATCACCCAGACGTCCTTTTCCGTCAAAGAGTGTTGTCAGCGCCCAGTTACCCACAACCCAGAGTGCCAGCGGGAAGAGGATACTCGCGATATACAGGAGGATATTGATATCTTCCCAGTATACCTGCAGGAAAAGGAAGCTGGTATATTTCAGCTTGATGATACGCGTAAAGATCGCAAGGATCAGAATCGTATTCGCCGCAGCCATGCTGCCCTTATGCTCATGGGTCAGTTTCCAGAAACCGTCCAGCGGATGCGAGATGCAATAGAAGCCGAATTTCAAAGACTTCTTATAGCGGTCAAAATTTACGGCGCGCCTTGCTCTCTTTTCCTCTTTGCTCTCTTTTTTACTGTATTTTTTGCTCATCAGCGTCCACCTTTACTTATTTCGACAGTTTGAATATATCGGCATTGTCTATGTCTTCCTTGATCTTGTAGACCCTTCCGATGCTCAGAGGCACAAGGAACAGGGCAAGGATGACCACAACGATACCGATGATATTATCACGGATCCATTGTTTGCGGTACTGTGCATAGGCACGGGAGTAATTCTCATCATCGTATTTTGCTTCGAAATACTTCATGGCTTCCTCGTACTCGCCCTTGCGGTACAGGGAACGTCCGATGCCGATATAAGCCAGCGAATAGTTTCCGTTCAGGGTCTTCACCTCTTCCCAGGTGGCCTGCGCTTCATCATATTCGCCGTTGTCGAACTGGTCCATGGCCTGGTAGATCAGGCTTCCGTAATTTGTCGGGATAAAGAGCGTGATCGTGCAGTCCAGCTGGTCCAGCACCAGGAGATCGTTCCCCATATGCTCAATGGATACGGGATTCCGGAAATATCCGGCCTGGTTTCCGTTTCCGCCGAAGGCGTAGACCATACGTCCCTGGTCATCATAACCGAAAAGACGTCCGCGCTTCTGATCGAGGCAGATATAGATGTCATTGTCCAATACTGTGACATCTTTGAAATAGGAAGGTCCCGAGATACCGCCGGCTCCGCCCCAGTACAGATCGCCGAAGACAGGGTAATCGCCGTTGCGCACCAGGATGTCCGTTCCCATCATGTTGAGCTTACGTACCGCATCCACGGTCCCCGCATCCAGGTCTTCTTCTTTCAGACCGCCGGATACCGCATAGATAAAACCTTCTTTATCCATGTATACATTATCATATTCCGTAGGCACAAAGGAGATCATCTGTGCACGCTGTTCCTGCGAAGCGATACGCTTCCAGATATAGTCGATGAAATTGTAGGAAACGCGGGTTGCTCCCACAAAACCGGAAAAGGTCCCGTCTTCCTCAAATTTGAGCAGACCTTTGTTGATACCGGCGGATTCGCAATAGATACGGCCTGCGGTATCGCAGACGATCTTGTCGGGTTTGAAAGCCTGCTCGGCTCCGATGGCTTCGTCATCGGGCTTGGTGAACTGCATGACAAAGTTCAGATTGGGATCGGCTTTGACCACACGGTTGTTTTCACGGTCGGCAATGTAGTAATTCCCGTCGTTATCCACCGCGATGTCCGCAGGACCCGCAAAAGTCTCGGGTTCCGCGCCCTTAACGGTCTTGATCTCCTGCACAAAGCTCAATTCGTCCGATCCGCTCCGTTCAAGAACAAGGATACGGTTATTCCCGGTATCGCAGAGATACACCTGATCTCCCTTGACATACAGGGATTCGGGCGATTTCAGATTGCCGGATATCCCCAGCGCATTAAAGTCGAATACGCGGGAAACCGTATATGCATCCGGGCTTTCCTGAACGTCCTCCCAGTAATCATAGACATAGGTGTAGTTCTCTTCGCCTGCATAAGCCTTACCGGCGCCGGCAAATACCACTCCCGACACAAGTGTCGCTGTCAGCAGTCTGCACAGGATCTTAGTTTTCGTCGATTTCTTCTTCATCAGTCGCTCCTTAATCCTTCAGACCCGAGCTCGCCATGGTCTCAAGGATCTGGCTCTCGGAGAAGACAAAGATCAGTATGGGTACGATCATGACAACTACCAGCACGGCAGCGCCCTGACCGGTTCTTGCGATACCGCCTGCCTGGATCTGCTGCAGTGCAAATACCAGGGTCTTGCGCTCCTCGGAATAGATAAAGGTTGACGCACGGTTGTTCCACAGTCCCTGTACGGAGAAGATGATCAGCGTCATCCACGCCGGCTTAACGTTCGGCATCACGATCTTGCTGAAGACCATCCACTCGCCGGCGCCGTCGATCCTCGCGGCCTCGATCAGTGCGGTGGGCAGGCCCTCCATGAACTGCTTCATAAGGAAGAGACCCATGGGGGATGCAAAAGCGGGTATGATGATCGCCCAGTAGGTATCCACCCAGCCCAGCTTATTGATGATCATATAGTTGGGGATCTGTGTAACATAGCCTGTAAACATCATGGCCACGGTGACAAGCTTGAAGAAAGCCTGCCCGCCGGGGAAGTCATACTTCGCCAGCACGAATGCGCCCATGGATGCCACAAACAGATGTCCGGCCGTACCGGCTGCCGTGATGAACACCGTATTAAACAGATAACGTGAGAACGTTACCCAGGATTTTCCCATCGTCACGAACAGATCGGCAAAGTTGTTCAATGTCGGGTTTTTCGCCCATACCCTCGGAGGGAACATGAACAGCTCATCCAGAGGTTTCAACGCCGAATTCACTGC
>CADCQE010000092.1 GCA_902803505.1 uncultured Lachnospiraceae bacterium
TCATTTTTTTTGCAAAAAAATGATGCAGGGAGAACCGTCCCCACTGCATCATTTTTTGCCGCAGGGAGAACCGTCCCCACTGCATCATTTCATCCTCAGGCGATCCCATCCAGCGGCGGCTGGCCCGGGCGCCCGTGGCAGTTCTTATACTTCTTTCCGCTTCCGCAGGGGCAGGGCGCATTCGGATAGATCTTCTTGGCCTTGCGCTGCACGGGCTTCTTCGGACCCGAATCATCCTTATTCGTCCCGGTGACCTTGGCGGCGGGCTCTCTCTCGACCTTCTGCTGCAGCCTCACGTGGTAGAGCACGCGCAGCGTCTCCTCCTGGATGGCATTGGTCATCTCCTCGAACATCTCGAAACCGAACACGCGGTATTCCACCTTCGGGTCGTGCTGCGCATAAGCAGTCAGGCCGATGCCCTGGCGCAGCTGTTCCATATCGTCGATATGGTTCATCCACCTCGCGTCGATGACCTTCAGGAGAACGACTCTCTCCAGCTCGCGCATGCGGTCCTCGCCGGGGAAGGCCTCATCCAGCTCCGCTTCCTTCTGCTTGTACAGCTCGCGGGCCTGCTCCTTGTATGACTCAAGGAGCTTCTTCTTGGTGAGGGATTTGACCTCATCGCCCTTCGGGCGGCGGATGGGGATGATCGGTGTGAGGTTCTGGCTGAGATCCTGGAGGTCCATAGCCTCGCCCTCCTGGTCCTCACCGATGCTCTGGTCGATCTTCCGCGCAATTACGGCGTCCACCATGCCCATGATGACACCACGCATATCTTCGCCGTCCAGCACCTTCCTGCGCTGCTCGTAAATGATCTCTCTCTGGTCGTTGTTGACCTGGTCGAACTCCAGCAGGTTCTTTCTGATGCCGAAGTTGTTGCTCTCAATCTTCTTCTGGGCCCGCTCAATCGCGGAGCTCAGCATCTTGTGCTCGATCTGTTCGCCCTCCGGAACCCCGAGGGTCTCGAAGGTCTTGATCAGTCTCTCGGACCCGAAGAGTCTCATCAGGTCATCTTCAAGGGAAATGTAGAAGCGGCTCTCCCCGGGGTCACCCTGACGGCCGGAACGGCCGCGCAGCTGATTGTCGATACGCCGCGACTCATGGCGCTCCGTGCCGATGATCTTCAGGCCGCCTGCAGCTCTCGCCTCATCGTCGAGCTTGATATCGGTACCACGGCCGGCCATGTTGGTGGCGATTGTCACTGCTCCGGCCTGTCCGGCCTGGGCGACAATCTCCGCCTCCAGCTCGTGGAACTTCGCATTCAGCACGTTGTGCGGGATGCCCTCCCGCTTCAGGAGCTTCGACACCAGCTCGGAGACGTCGATGGTGATGGTGCCCACCAGCACCGGCTGCTTCCTCGCATGGGCTTCCTTGACCTGCTCTACCACCGCCTCGTATTTTTCCCCCTTCGTCTTGAAGACGGCGTCGTCGAGATCCTGGCGGACGACAGGCACATTAGTCGGCACGCAGACGACGTCCATTACGTAGATATCGCTGAACTCCTGCTCTTCTGTGAGGGCAGTACCGGTCATGCCGCATTTTTTATCGAATTTATTAAAGAAGTTCTGGAAGGTAATCGTGGCGAGGGTCTTGCTCTCCTGCTTGACCTTGACATGTTCCTTCGCTTCAATCGCCTGATGCAGACCGTCCGAATAGCGGCGGCCCGGCATAATGCGGCCCGTGAAGTCGTCGACGATCAGGATCTGGTCGTCCTTGACGACATAGTCCTGGTCCTTGTGCATCAGGTAATTCGCCCTAAGCGCCAGATCCACCGTGTGCTGGATCTCCAGGTTCTCCGCATCGGACAGGTTGTCGATGTGGAAGAATTCTTCTGTCTTCTTGACGCCGCTCTCCGTCAGCGTGACGATCTTGTCCTTCTCATTGACGATGAAATCACCGGTCTCGATAATCTCTTCGCCCATGATGGCCGCCATCTTCGTCATCTCACCGGAGGCCTCGCCGCGCTCGAGCTGCTTGGCCAGGATGTCGCACACTTCATAGATCTTCGTGGACTTTCCGCTCTGTCCGGAGATGATCAGCGGTGTCCTCGCCTCGTCGATGAGGACGGAGTCCACTTCGTCGATAATACAGAAATGAAGTCCCCGCTGCACCAGCTGCTCCTTGTAGATGACCATGTTGTCACGCAGATAATCGAAGCCCAGCTCATTGTTCGTGATGTAGGTGATGTCGCAGTTGTACTGCGCCCGGCGCTCTTCCGGCTTCATGGGCTGCAGGACGCAGCCGACTGTGAGGCCCAGGAAGCGGTGCACCGCTCCCATCCACTCCGCGTCACGGTTAGCCAGGTAGTCGTTGACCGTGACGACGCAGACGCCCTTCTCCTCCAGGGCATTGAGATAAGCCGGGAGCGTACAGACCAGGGTCTTGCCTTCACCGGTCTTCATTTCTGCAATACGGCCCTGATGCAGGATTACACCGCCGATCAGCTGCACGTGGAAGTGCTCCATATTCAGGACTCTTCTCGCCGCCTCTCTCACTACGGCAAAGGCCTCGGGGAGAATGTCGTCCAGGGTCTCTCCATTTGCCAGGCGCTGCTTAAACTCGGGCGTCTTCGCGGCGAGCTGCTCGTCGCTCAGCTCGAGCATCTGAGGCCGCAGTCCCTCAATTTTATCGACAATCGGCCGGATTCGCTTCAACTCATGATCGCTGTGCGTGCCGAACATTTTTGTGAAAATACTCATGGAAGGAATCTCCTAACTAAATGAATTTCATACATACCCTCTGTCGCACAGGTGCATAAGCAGCCCTGCGCAAAAGACTCCCTCCATTCTAGCACTAAGCTTGAAAATGCACAAGTGGCAGAGCAGACAATACCGCCGGGCGCTCCGCGCCTTATGCACTCAAGAATGATGCAGCCGGGGGGCTGGTCCTTTGACGCTGATGGCGGAGCGGCGCTCACAAAAGACTTCCGAGCGCGGAGCGGCTTGTCTCTTGCACAAGACATTTTTTCAGTGTACAATGAGGGTCAGTATTGAAGAATCACTGTTCATGAGATGTAAAAGCGAGGTTTGATCTATGCTTTCAATTGATGCCCTCAAAGAGCTCGGCGCCAACACGGACGAAGGGCTGAAGAGATGTATGAACAACGAGGCCTTCTACCTTCGCATGGTAGATATGGGCCTCCGGGATACGGGCTTTGACACGCTCCAATCTGCTCTTGAGGCAGGGGATCTGGATAAAGCTTTTGAGGCAGCACATGCCCTCAAGGGAGTCATGGGCAACTTGTCCCTCACTTCCATCGCCGCTCCCATGTCAGAGCTCACAGAGCTGCTCCGCGCGCGCAAAGAGATCGACTACACACCCTACCTGACTCCCATTCTCGAGCTCAAGGAGAAATACGTTGCGCTTCTTAACTAACCGCTTATGCTGATGGTATGCGGGCGCGCTGTCGAATCGAAAAGCCAGAACGAAAGCCGGGGTCAAAGCCCCGGCTTTCGTTCTTTCTTCTATCCTTCAGGGAATTCCAAAGCGCCTGGATTATTCTTCCGGCTCAATCAGGCCGTAGGTCCCGTTCTTTCTGCGATACACGACATTCGTCTTATCTGATTCCGCATTGACAAATACATAGAAGCTGTGGCCCAGCAGCTCCATCTGGACGCAGGCATCTTCCGGATACATCGGCTTGATGTCAAACTTCTTGCTGCGGATAATGCGGATCTCGTCCTCCTCGTCGTATTCGTGCTCGATATATGACTTCTGGAAGCTGCCGCCTGACTGGTGCTTGTCGATGATCTTACTCTTATACTTATGGAGCTGCCTCTCAATCACTTCTTCAACAAGGTCGATCGAGACATACATATCATTACTGACCTGTTCGGAGCGAATGATGCTCCCCTTTACAGGAATTGTGACTTCTATCTTCTGCCTCTCTTTCTCTATTGAAAGTGTCACATTGACCTTCGTATCCGGTGTAAAATAGCGCTCCAGCTTGCCAAGCTTGTCCTCTACGGCTTTCCTGAGGTTGTCGGTGATTTCGATGTTCTTTCCATAGATCACAAAATTCATACAGGTCACCTCACTATATATATTTTACGAAAATTCAGGGTGATCTCCTTCTGTTTTCGTTAAATTCATTATACTCTAAGGGTCTTCCATTGTAAAGTCAAAACAAAGCGGGCCGGGGGCATCCAGAACCGCCCCCCGGCCCACTTGACTCACCCGCCCTGCTGCATTTATTGTATTATAGTCGTTAACGAAATTATCTGCTGCGCAGAACCTTTCGTTTTCCCTATATGCAGTTAATCTAAGCAATTGCCTTCGGCAA
>CADCQE010000093.1 GCA_902803505.1 uncultured Lachnospiraceae bacterium
CATCATCAACGTGGACAAGCTGACTTACGCCGGCAACCTGGAGAATCTCCGGGATGTGGAGGGCCGGGCCAACTACCGCTTCGTGAAAGCGGATGTATGTGATGTGGAGGCCATCGGCGGCATTTTCTCAGAATATGACGTGGACCGCGTCGTGCACTTTGCGGCGGAGAGCCACGTGGACCGCAGCATCGAGGACCCGGGTGTGTTTGTGAAGACCAATGTCCTCGGGACCCTGACGATGCTGAATGCCGCGAAGAAGGCCTGGGAGCTGCCGGATGGGAGCTTCAAGGAGGACCACAAGTTCCTGCACGTCTCCACGGACGAGGTCTACGGCTCCCTCACCGACGAGAAGGATTACTTCTACGAGACCACGAAGTACGATCCCCACAGCCCCTATTCCGCATCGAAGGCCTCTTCGGACTTTATGGTCAAGGCCTTTATTGACACCTACCGCTTCCCGGCGAACATCACGAACTGCAGCAACAACTACGGTCCCTACCAGTTCCCGGAGAAGCTGATTCCGCTGATGATCAACAACGCGCTCCACGGCAGGAAGCTCCCGGTCTACGGCGACGGGAAGAATGTGCGGGACTGGCTCTATGTGGAAGATCACTGCAAGGGCATTGACCTCGTGCAGGAGAAGGGCCGCCTCTTTGAGACTTACAACATCGGCGGGCACAATGAGCGCCAGAATATCCAGATCATCCACACGATCCTTGACACGCTTAAGGAAATGCTTCCTCCGGAGGACCCGAGGCGCGCAAATGTGACGGAGGATCTCATCACCTATGTGACGGACCGCAAGGGCCATGACCGCAGGTACGCCATCGCACCGGACAAGATCAAGGCCGAGGTGGGCTGGTACCCGGAGACCTGCTTTGAGGAAGGCATCAAGAAGACCATCGCCTGGTATTTTGATCACACGGACTGGATGGAAAATGTCACCAGCGGGGCCTATCAGCAGTATTATGAGGAGATGTACGGGAACCGCTGAGGCGCCGGATTCGACAGGGATTTCGACAAGCCCGCGAAGCGGGTACCGGCACAAGCGCAAGCAGCAAAGAGGACTGCAGATGTCCGTTTTACGAGGAGACAGATTATGAAGGGAATTATTCTGGCAGGAGGGAGCGGCACGAGGCTCTATCCGCTGACAAAGGCAGTGAGCAAGCAGATCATGCCGGTGTACGACAAACCGATGATCTATTACCCGCTCTCCACTCTGATGCTGGCGGGCATCCGCGAGGTGCTGATCATCTCGACGCCGAGGGACCTGCCCGTGTTCCGGGAGCTCTTTGAAGACGGCTCTCAGCTGGGCATGAACTTCTCCTACGTGATACAAGAGCATCCCAACGGACTCGCAGAGGCTTTTCTTCTCGGTGCGGATTTCATCGGAAATGACCGGGTGGCCATGGTACTTGGCGACAATATCTTCTACGGCCAGAGCTTCTCGAAAGTGCTGCAGCAGGCGGCTATGAGAGAGAAGGGCGCGACGATCTTCGGCTACTATGTCAAGGATCCCAGGGAATATGGTGTCGTGGAATTCGACGAGAATGGCCGGGCGATCTCGATAGAGGAGAAGCCCGAGCACCCGAAGTCCAAATACGCCGTGCCCGGCCTCTATTTCTACGATAACGACGTTGTGTCCATCGCCCGCGCCGTGAAGCCCTCCGCCAGAGGGGAGCTGGAGATCACGAGTGTCAACAACGCCTATTTGCAGAGGGGCGACTTGTATGTGGAGACCCTGGGCCGCGGCTTCGCCTGGCTGGATACCGGGAGCCACGACATGCTGCTGGATGCGGCGGACTTTGTGGCGGCTTTCCAGAAGCGGCAGGGACTCTATATCTCCTGCATTGAGGAGATCGCATACAAGCGCGGGTTTATTGACGCCGCCCAGCTTGAGAGGCTGGCACAGCCTCTGCTTAAGACTGCATATGGGCAGTATCTGATGGACATCGTGAAGGGCCTGTGAGGCACTGGACTCAGCGCGGCTCCGGCTTAGGTGCAGGGCTTTTATGATGTCGGACTCGGCGCGGTTCTGCCCGTGAGCCGGACCTTAAAGAAAGGCCTTTTGAAGAAAGGATACCAGGATCGAGGAGAAGCAGATATGGGAAAGATAACAGTGCAGACTTGTGACATCGCGGGACTGAAAGTGATCACTCCTGCTGTCTACGGCGACAGCCGCGGCTACTTCATGGAGACCTATAATTACGAGGACTTTGCGGCGGCGGGCATCACGGAGACTTTTGTGCAGGACAACCAGTCCTTGAGCACAAGGGGAGTCCTCCGCGGGCTGCATTTTCAGATTCAATATCCCCAGGACAAGCTGGTCCGCGTCGTCCGGGGCGAGGTCTTTGACGTAGCGGTGGACCTGCGGGACGGTTCGCCCACCTTTGGAAAATGGTATGGCCTGGTTCTGAGTGAGGAGAATAAAAAGCAGTTTTTTATTCCGAAGAATTTTGCCCACGGCTTCTATGTCCTCTCGGAGACGGCGGAGTTCTGCTACAAATGCACGGATTTCTACCACCCCGGCGACGAGGGAGGTCTCCAGTGGAATGATCCGGAGATCGGCGTTGTGTGGCCGCTGCTTCCCGGTGTGCCTGTGAATCTCTCAGAGAAGGATATGAAATGGGGAAGCCTTAAGGAGTATCTGGAGGCCAAAAGAGGAGTGAAAAAGTGATATGTCCATTCCCAACTCGCTGATTGCGGAGGTCTGCCAGAACCGGCGCCTGATCGGCAAACTCGCTAAGAATGATATTAAGACCCGCTTTGCCGGGTCTTATCTTGGTATTATATGGGCTTTTATCCAGCCAGTGGTGACAGTGTTCATCTACTGGCTCGTCTTTGGAAATGGCCTGAAATCCGGCCAGTCTCTGGATGTCCCCTTTCTTGTCTACCTCGTGGCCGGCATTGTCCCCTGGTTCTACTGCCAGGAGCTCATGAGCACCGGCACGGTCTGCCTCCTCGAGTACAGCTACCTGGTGAAGAAGGTGGTGTTCAATATCCGGGTGCTGCCTGTGGTCAAAGCCCTCTCGGCGCTCTTCGTCCACGTCTTTTTTGTCCTCGTGGCTTTTGTCATCGCGGCGATCTACGGTTACTATCCGAACATTTATCTGCTGCAGCTCCCGTATTACTACCTGGCTATGCTGATCTTTCTTCTCGGACTTGTCTATGCGACCTGCTCGATTGTGATCTTCTTCCGGGATATGTCCCAGATCGTGGGGATCTGCCTGCAGTTCGGGGTGTGGTCCATTCCCATTATGTTTGACCTGCGCTCCTTTGCCCACATCTCCTGGCTCTTTAAGATCAATCCCATGTACTACATTATTACGGGGTATCGGGATGCGATCTATGGCCGGAGGTGGTTCTTTGAGCGGGGCTTTGTGACCTTGTATTTCTGGGCTTTTGCGATTGGGGCATTCCTGATTGGAAATGTCATCTTCCGGAGGCTGCGGGTACACTTTGCGGATGTGCTGTGACTTCCGGAGGCTGCGGGTACACTTTATGGAAGTGCACGAATTGCCGGAGAGGGAATAAAATGGATCAGATGTGTGTGAAAAAAACCGGTGAGGGGAAGAAGGATGGAGCAGATGAATCATGAGGCCCCGGCGATCCGGGTCATCCATTTATCGAAAATGTACAAGCTCTATGACAAGCCCTCTGACCGCCTGCGGGAGGCTCTGGGCCTCAGCCGCAGGAAGCGCTACAGGGAGCTCTATGCCTTAAACGACGTGAGCTTTGAGGTCCGGCGGGGAGAGACGGTCGGCATCATCGGGACGAATGGCTCCGGGAAGTCGACGATCCTGAAGATTATCACCGGGGTGCTGACACCCACGTCCGGTGAGGTGAAGGTGGACGGCCGGATCTCTGCGCTGCTGGAGCTCGGTGCCGGCTTCAATATGGAGTACACCGGGATGGAGAATATCTATCTCAACGGCACGATGATGGGATTTTCCGAGAAGGAGATCGATGAGAGGGTGGAGGGAATCCTCGCCTTTGCCGATATCGGGGAGTTTATTCACCAGCCGGTGAAGACCTATTCCAGCGGTATGTTCGTGCGGCTGGCTTTTGCTGTCGCAATTAATATTGATCCCGAGATCCTGATTGTGGATGAGGCCCTCTCGGTGGGGGATGTCTTCTTTCAGGCGAAATGCTACCACAAGTTTGAGGAATTCCGGAAGGAAGGGAAGACGATCCTCTTTGTGAGCCATGACCTCAGCTCTATCGCGAAGTACTGTGACCGCGTGATCCTGCTCAATAAGGGGGATAAGCTGGCGGAGGGCTCGCCGAAGGAAATGGTGGATATGTACAAGAAGCTGCTCGTGGGACTGCCTGCGGGGAGCTCCGTGGAGGATCTGCCGGGGGATGAGACGGAGGAGGATGTGCTCACCTCCGGAAGTGACGCGGGCCGGGATGTGCCTGAGGAAGCGGAGGAGGATGGGTCTCTTACCGGGCCGCTGGTGATGAATCCGGATACGATTGAGTACGGAGAGGGGCAGGCTCATTTTACGAGGCTTGCGGTATTTGATGAGAAGGGCGTTCTGAGCGGGAGCATTGAGAAGGGGAGCTCCTTTACGATTCAGGCGCGGATTCATTTTGATCAGGACGTGGAGGAGCCCATCTGTGCGTTTACGATTAAGAATCTGAAGGGCACGGAGATTGCGGGGACCAATACAATGTTTGAGGGGAAGGATATCGGGCCGCGGAAGGCCGGGGATGAGATTCTGGTGCGCTTCCGGCAGCGGATGGATCTGCAGGGCGGAGAGTATCTGCTGTCCTTTGGGTGTACCGGGTATCATGAGGGGGAGTTCCGGGTGTTTCACAGGCTTTATGATGTGTTGAATGTTACTGTGGTGTCGACGAAGAATACGGTTGGGTTTTTTGATATGAATTCCGGGGTGAGTGTCGAGACTGTCTGATGTTTGCTGCTATTGTGACGCTTGCTGTTATCGTGACGCTTGCGGGGATCTCTGAACGACAAGAATGAGGGACGCGGCAGGTTACAGGAGCAAAAATCATTACGAGGAATGAACTATGTCAATGATTGAGACCATCGGAAATGTCAGGATGAATATGGACGATTACCCGGGTGAGGATCTGTACTCGGACGGGAAGGTGGAGGATGAGCTCCTGGAGATTGCGAGGAGTTATGATCCGGCGGATTTTGACCGGGTTGTGGCGGAGCGCAAGAGCTGGCCTGTGATGTATCATTTTTCGAAGATCAGGCAGAATATTCTGGCCTGGTACCCGGGGATTGAGGGGAAGCGGGTACTGGAGATCGGGTCCGGCTGCGGCGCGGTGACGGGGGAGCTGGCCCGGAGGGCGGAGAGTGTCACTTGTGTGGAGCTGTCGAAGAAGAGGAGCCTGATCAATGCCTATCGGAACAGGGATGCGGGGAATCTGGAGATCCGGCTCGGGAATTTTGAGGATGTGGAGAAGAAGCTGCCCTGTGATTATGATGTGATCACGCTGATCGGGGTTTTTGAATATGGCGTCAATTACATTCATTCGGGGGAGCCGTATCAGGATTTCCTGAGGGCGATCCGGAAGCATCTGAAGGCGGACGGCAAGGTGCTGATCGCGATTGAGAACCGGATGGGGCTCAAGTATTTTGCGGGATGCACGGAGGATCACACCGGGGGATTTTTTGACGGGATCGAGGGATATGGGAAGACGGAGTATGTGAGGACCTTTGCGAGACCGGAGATTGAGAAGATCTGCCGGGAGGCGGGCTTTGAGAATCTGAGCTTCTATTATCCCTATCCGGATTACAAGTTTCCGATGTCGGTGTATTCGGACCACTATCTGCCGAAGAGCGGCGAGCTCAGGAGCAATATTGTGAATTTTGACCGGAAGCGCCTCATTTTGTTCGATGAGGCGAAGGCTTTTGATGCGATGGCGGACAGCGGTCTCTTCCCGCAGTTTTCGAATTCCTTTTTTATTGTTTTGGAAAATGGAGGGAATGCGGAGACCTGCGGGGAGCGGGTGATCTTCTCGAAGTTCTCGAATGAGAGGGATCCGGCCTGGGCGATTCGGACGGATATTGCAGTGAGGGATGCGGATGCAGCAGCTGTAGAGATGATCCGGGCGGATGAAGGAGCGGAGGGTGTACGGAAGGCTCCGGAGGATGCAGAAGTGAGGGTGGTCCGGAAGGCTCCGGCGGATGCGGGGGCGAAGGCCCATATTGAAGGGCTGCGGAAGTGTTATGAGGGCCTGCGGAAGGTTTATGAGGGCACGCGTTTTGTGCCGAACCATCTGGAGATGGAGGATGGCGCGGCGGTTTTCGAGTTTTTGAGCGGGGAGACGCTGGAGGAGCGCTTTGACCGGGCCTATGCGGAAGGGACGGATCGCGTGAAGGAGGCGTTTTCCGGGTATTTCGCCGAGATGGATCAGACGGCGGATACGGCATTTCAGGAGAGTGATGGATTCCGGAAGGTGTTTGGCGACGGAGGGGGGCTGGAGGGAAGTCCGGCCTGCAGCATTTCCAATATCGACCTGGTGCTGAATAATGTCCTGGTGGACGAGGCGGGCGGAAAATGGAACGTCATTGACTATGAGTGGACGTTTTTGTTCCCTGTGCCGCTGTCCTATATCAAATGGAGGGCGCTTCATTACTATATCGAGGGCAATACGAAGCGCTTCGGGCTGAGGGAGGCCGGGCTTTTTGAGAGCGCCGGGCTGGATGCGGACAGCATTGCGGTATTTGAGCGGATGGAGCAGTGCTTCCAGGACTATATTGAGGGAAAATGGACGCCGCTGAGGGAACTCTATGCCGATATTTCGGAGGGGGCTGTGGATCTCCCGGCGATCCTGAAGCGCATGAACGGCGCCAGGGGCGGCGAGGCGATGGCGAAGCTGTATCTGGACCGCGGAAAGGGATTCCGCGAGGAGGATACGGTGCTGCTGCCGCACGGCGAGGACGGCCGCATTTCTGTCGCGCAGGAGCTGGAGGGCCTTAAGGGGCTGCGCATCGATCCGGCGGAGTATGCGGGCGTTGTGACCGTGGAGGATATCGGGACGGAGCTGGGCCCGATTGATCCGGGCAGGCTCGCTTCGAATGGCGTGAGGCTGGACCTGAGGAGATTTCTTTTTGATACGGATGATCCGTATCTGATCGTGGAGGGCTGGCCGGAGGACGCGCATTTTCTGTATGCCCATCTGCGGATGGCTTCGATGGACGTGGACAGCGCGGAGTTTATGAGGAAAGAGCTGGATGTGCGGGATACCCGGATCCTGGAGCTGCTTGCGGCGGACCGCAGGAAGGAGGAGCTGCTCGGATGGCGGGGTGAAGTGATCCGGCAGATGATGAAGACCGCGCCGATGAAGGCCTACAGGAAGCTCAGGGTCAAGGCGAAGCGGAAGGATCCGTATGCGATGCTGCGCCCGCTGCTGCCCAGTGACCCGAAGGGGATTCTCTATTGCATCGACCACGCCGCTCACAGGAAGAGCGAATATTTCCTGAGGGGCTGGTGCTTTGACCGGGAGTATTCTGCGGAGCGGGTCTATGTGGTAAATGCAAAGGACGAGGTGATTCCGGCGAAGGTTGACAGGTACAGGCGGCCGGATGTGGCGAAGCAGTTTGGATTGC
>CADCQE010000094.1 GCA_902803505.1 uncultured Lachnospiraceae bacterium
TTCCACGCCCTATAGAATAGCCGCATAGAATAATGCAGTCCCTCAGCATCCCTTGTAAACTCGAGGAATTCTATAAAATTCTTAGCTTCATTTGGGGTAAACTCCGATAGAACGCATTCTATTCTGAACTCTTTTGTATATTCGTTATCAGATCCCAAATAGAAGTCTTCTTCAGTTGGGCGCACATAATCATTGCTTTGTGTAAGAAGGATAAGCTTTAATGCATCGATGACTGCTGTCTTGCCAGAATCATTCTCTCCTATGAGAGCATTCAACCCCTTATGAAAAGATATTGATAATCCAGGTTTATCATTTTTTGTATGAAACTTTCTAAAATCATATAGCTTTAGTTCGGACACTATCATATGTTTTTCTCCGAGATGATATTTCGATTTTCTTAACTCCTCATAGCTCTTGGGGTTTTATACAATCAAGTTCGACATCTTTCCATAACAAGTTACGTACGCGCCAACTTTTGCTCTAGTTAATGCCACATACAGCAAACACTTCTCTTCCGTTTCGAATTCTTCAAGAGATACATCATCAGAGAAGTCGCTCCGGACTCCATTCGGTAAGGCTTTATTATTGACACCTGCAGCAAATATGTAACTGAATTCCAAACCTTTAACCCTGTGCATAGTGGCTATTCGGACTTCATTGCGAGATCGATCGTCTACCTTATTCGTCGTAATCTCAAAAGGAACAATCCCATTAACACGCAGGCCGTCTTTATAGGCATCAATCATTTTATGTGTCCGTGCTACTATGCAGATATCTTTCTGCGGAACACCTGCTGCTTCTAATGCTTTGATTTCATTAACAAGGAATTCAAGCTCTTCTTCGGGAGTGTTGAATCTTTTAATCTGGGGAACCTCGCCATGTGTTAATGACTGGCAATTATCACCATCATCATAAGCCTCATCTAAATCATCAAAAGAGACTCCCTTAAGAAGGCCAAAAGCATATTTCCTGATTTCTTCTGTCGTTCTGTAATTGATACGGAGCTTTCTGGCTCTTCCACGGACATTAATTCCACATTTTGAAAGGACAGCCTTATTACGATATATTCTCTGATGAGCGTCACCGACAATAAAGATGTCATTCTTGTGCAGTTCTCCGGCTAACGAGCGAATCAGCCTATACGCACTAGGGCTCAAATCCTGCCCTTCATCTACAATGATATTCTCGTACCGACCGGAGGTATACTGCTTTTCTAAAATAATCCGGCATTCATACATAGCATATTCTGAGTCTCTGAGCTTTCGCTCATCGCAACTACGCATATATTCTTCGAAAACACCCCATACTTTCATGCGTTTAATTCGGTCCAGGCGAAGCCCCCTGCCGATTCTGGATGCTTTAATATATTTTTCTTTTGAGTAAGCTTCCTGCGCCTGAACGACTTTGACCCACTCGTCGATATAAAAATTCTTTGTATAGTCAAGTGATCCACCAGCAGTGGCTATAGCATCTTCCCATACTTTATCCAGTTCATCGCCGAAACAGACCTTATACTCATATCCCTGCTCTCTGAGGAAAGAAGACACCAAAGAATCCAGATTGACCACCTCAATCTGTCTCATCTGATCTACAGAAGCAATCTTCCTAAGATTTTCTTTAATGTCATCTGCAAGGTTTCTCGTAAATGTTGTAAACAGAACCTTTTTCCCCTGTTCCAGCTCTCCGGCAAGTCTTTTTGCCCGATGCATAGCAACGACTGTTTTGCCGGTTCCAGCTCCGCCAAGAACTCTTGCAGGACCAGAATAATCTCTATTGACAATTCGTCTCTGTGTCGGATGTAAGAAGATTCTCCACTTTTCAAGTGGCTCCGCCATAATGCGCTTCAATTCTTCTTCCCCGTCTACAATCACAAAAGATTTCTTGCTGGAATCTGACTGAAGTGCAGTCGCAAAATCTTCATCACCCACCGACTCTGTTTGCTTCTCATAAAGAGTCGCTATGACTTCATCATAATCAAAGCCATGTGCCAACCATTCAAGTCCTTCATACGCATCTTCCGGTAAACTTTTTTTCATTGCATAGAATTCATCCAATGATCCAATGCTTTTTACCATAGGAATTTGTTCTTCCGGAAGACCAATGCGAAGCAGCTGTGCGTCACTATAGTTGGCAAAGATAGTTTCTTTTTCTACTGTCTTCTCAACAGTGATCTCCTGCACATCAAAAACCTGCACGCCGCCGGTGACTTTATTGATGGAACATTTTTTTCTCTTTGCCCATGCATAAGCTTCGTCATGATGATCTACCCAAAGCAGCATGAAAACATTTGTATCCGGACACCTGACCACTATAGCTCTGTAGGCATCATCAATACGCACAGAACAAATATTTTTGTCAATACCTTCATCAATCTTTTCATAATTGATTCCAGGAGAATTCGGATTTGTACGGAACTTGTTAAAAAACTCTGTCGCCTTTCCCTGTTTCTGACGTGGCAATGCTGCGAAAGAAGTCAGGAAATCTGTTGAAATCGCAACCATAGGCTTATCCATTTATCCTTCACCTCCAAATTTATCCATCGTCAACTCTTCATTTGAAAGAAGTACTTTCCAGTTTTCTTTCTCAAATATTTCTTTGTTCTCTAACTGATTTGGTAAAAGCAGAACCGTCTTTCTTCCTGTCCATGCCATCGACGCTTCACCGATAACAGCTCCATTGTTACTACTCCCAAGTTCAAAACCAATTATATCAGGAGCCGGAATATGCTTCTTAATCATCTCTGTCGCACAAGCTTTTTCAATCTCATCCAGACAGTCGAAGATTTCTTCCCAACCAGAAGTAATCGCATCTTCCGTTATTCCTTGCACACTGTCAACTGCAGATCCTGTTTCTCCTGGAACAAGCGCCGTGTAAATCATACTGCTGATGCCTCTTCTCGTCATAAATAGCGCATCCGGAACAAACTGCATATTATTTGCAAACGTCAGGAATCCATTCCAGTCCTTACTGTAATTCTCTGTTCTGCTGTCATTGTCATTCAAAATTGCAAGCACGCGAATCGGAGCATCCATTTTCATGGAACGGTCATCCGTTGACAGCATGGAGTACATCCACAGGTTGCCTAGTGTTTGCCTCGGCTCCCACATTCCGAAAATCGCTTTCCCGAATGCAATGACACGTTTCATAGCATCCAGGCTCTTATAGGCACTATTCCAATCTTCAACCTGAATATTGTAGGTATTCTGTTTGTTCATTACCGTATAATCAAGCAGGGAGAACGCAAAGGCTTTCGCATGAACTGTAAATAATTCTTCTGCATCTGACCTGCTTAAATATTCCGTAAGCAGCTCAAACGGCTTTTTCTTTGATACCATCAACACTTGTGCATTTTTAGACTTCACATATGGCATGTAAATTTTGACTCCGCTTGGAGTTTTATCATAAATCCATGTATTTGTCATATAGTCGCCACGAGATGTAAAGACATCCTGCACATCATTGTAGGAAAGGGACCATACCCGGAATTTTCCGCTCTGCATGATTGCCATACGCTTCAAGAAATCATCCGCGACTCTGTCCTTATGGAATGTAAAACCATCCGTAAACACCGCTACCGGTTTCTGGTTTCCAGTAGTTCTTACAGGCCAAAAGACAAAATCGGGTCGGCAGTTTACAGCGACACCATCAGCTGGGCCGAGATCGACCTGAGGTTCGATATCCCAAGTACAATCACCAATCCTTAAAGAATAACCTTCCTTCTCGTTAATCAGCTTTTTATTGCACTCAACTATTCTATTTTCAGTACCCAGCCGCTCAAGAGCTTCCACGAAACGTCTTTCCAGTTCACTATCGAACAGGGGGTTCGTATCAATATTAACAATTCCTTCAATTTTATGAAGATTGTTTTTCCCAGCAAGGATGCTCTTAAACATGGAAAGGGCTTTCCGTCTGGATATTTCTCCGATATGCTGACTTTGCCTATAAGCGTATAGGCATTTATAGCATCCGTCCTTGTTCTCATCATCCCTGCAGATACAGTTCTGCATAGCATCTACAGCAAGTTGCATTACATCTACCATGCCGTGCTTATCGTTCATCAGCTGACGCAAATATCCCGTCCCACCCGGCACAGTGTCGTAGATAACCAGATATAGATTCTTATAGTCAGCATCCGGAACAGGGTCCTCACTTACACATGTTCCCAGATGATCAATATTACCGAACTTCTTCTTCATACCCAGCATAAAAGCAGCCACAAATGATTCCACTCTTACTTTGGTCGAA
>CADCQE010000095.1 GCA_902803505.1 uncultured Lachnospiraceae bacterium
GACTGCCCGCAGCCGCCGGAGTTTTGCAGGAACACCGTGCCCGGCACCGCCCGGACGATCTTCCTGGCCGCGACGGCGGCGCAAACCACGCCGGGCATGACCACCACATGGTTTCGCACGCCCACCGCGCCGTTTTCTCTTCTGTAACCGAGAAACTCCATGGCTCACCTCCCGTCGGAGGACAGATTATGCGTATGCACATGCTCCCCCGTCCGAATGGGTTTTGTCGCCAATCCGATGCTCTCCCCGTATTTGATCACGCGCTCGCCATGCGCCATATCCCGCACCGCGATCTTGTGATATCGCGGGATATTCTGCAGCGCCGTGACACGGACGGTTTCTTCCTCGCAGACGAACGCGACTTCTGTCCCTGCTGAAACTTCTGTCAGCACGGTCGCCACGGAGTCCGCCGGGTCGATCAAAATTGCATTCATGTTGATCACGTTCCGACCTTTTCACCGTTCAGGATGACCACGTTCATGGGATCCACGTCGATCTTCTGCCACACGCCCTCCAGGATGTACGGCTCAGACTTGAGATAAGCGTCCAGCAGTTCCCTGCTCTCAAACTCCATGACCAGCAGGGAGCCCTTCATGTTTCCCTCTCTGTCCAGAAGGCCGCCCGCGCAGATCACTTTCCCGTCCACCTTTGCCATGTTTTCCAGATGGCGCTGCCGGACTGTCATTCGCTTTTCCAGACAATTTGCGCCGTCGTAGGCCTTGATGACAAACTGCATATTCGCTCCTCCTATGCCTCATTACATGATTCTTGCTTTTGACGGCTTGTTCTCATCATATATGATCTTGACCGAACTATCTACCGATGGAACGGGGAGCCCGGCGCCGATCCACTTTCTTTTGATGTACTCCTGCGCGCCCACCGTGTATTTCACCTTTACAATGTGCGGAAACACTGCTCCGTCGAGCGGACCGCCCGTTCTGATCGGCTTCGTGTTCACTTTCAGCCACCACTGTTTTGATACGGCGACGACCGTTCCTGTTGTTTCCTTCTCCATCGCATGAACCTCCTTTTTCAGTCGATCAGGGTGACCCCATTGCCCTTCTGTGTCATCAGATTCCGGTTCGGCAGACCGTTTTCTCTTTTTTCAATGTTCGGTTTCTTATACCGGACTGCCGTCATCGGCGTCAGTCCAGCGCTTTTTCATAGTACAGAAAATCGGTCCAGGCGGTGTTTTCCGCGTACAGATGCTGCGTTCCCCGATAAGAAAACCCCGCCGATTCATACATGTGCTGCGCGGGAAGATTGGATTTCAGCACATCAAGCCGGAGCGCTTTCTTTCCCATGCCGGCGGCGAGCTCCTCCGCATGGTCCAGGATCTCCCTTCCAAGTCCTCTCCCCTGATAAGCCGGGCAGACCGCGAGTAGAGACAGCACCGCGACCTGGTCGTTTGCAAGGGACTCCGCCCATGCGATCGCCTCATACTCCTGCTCCTGATGAGGCACGATCACGACCATCCCGGCGATCTCTTCGCCATCCATCAGCAAATACAGATCCCCGTTTGCAATATGCGCCCGCAGCCGTTCATCCGTCGGATGCTTGCCATAGCACCAGCGGGCATGCTGTTCGATGCCCGGCGTGCCCTCAATGACCTCGATGTATTTTGCTTTCACGCTTTCAAACTTCTCTGCGGGAACAAGTTTCATCTCTTTTTCCTCAATTCATCCTGCATTTCACAACCGCTTCTGTCACGTCAGTCAAAACCATCTCTCCGTTTTGATTGAACACCTCAAAGGACACTTCCGCAAGCCCGTTTTTCGCATTGCGCGGCGTGAGGCGCGTGATCGTGGCTCTCCCGGTCAGCACGTCGCCGACGAAAACCGGCTTTTGCCAATCGATCTTTGTTGATTTCCCCGCGAGAAGCTCCTCGCCGAAGAAGTCCACCTCCAGATACTTTGCCCAAACCGCCATGAAGGCCATGACCCCCGGCGCGATGAGCTTGCCGAAAGGCGTGGTCTTTGCGTAGTCCTCGTCGGTATGCAGCGGGATATTGTCATATTCTCTGGCAAACGCCAGCATTTTCTCTTTCTCAATCACCGCCGGCGCGGTCTCCACCGTCATGCCAAGCGTCATGTCGTCAAAATACATCGCACGCCTCCTCTAGCTCGGCGAATTCCTCTGCGGAAAAGTCCATCGGGACGAAAAGCACGATCCGCTCGGATTCGTTGATGCTGCTCATAGGAATCTCCTCACTTCCGATCAGTCTGCTTGACAGCGTACACGTTTCACGATATCATCATGTTAAACCTTATAGTTTGCTCTAAGTCAATAGTTGGCGGAGGATTATTTGATGTATTCGATCAAGGATGTGAGCGAAAAGACCGGCCTTTCCGCGCATACGCTGCGGTATTATGAACGGGAGGGTTTGCTGTCCGGCGTGGAGCGTACCCCCGGCGGGTTTCGCCAGTATACAGACGCGGACCTGGAGGCGCTGTGGCTGATTTGCTGTCTGAAAAACACCGGCATGTCCCTGCAGGAGATCACGCGCTTCGTAAATCTGGCCCGCGAAGGAGATCACACGCTGAAGCAGCGGCTGGAGCTGTTGCAGGCGCACCGGGATGATGTGATCGCACGCATGGACGAGATGCAGCGTTATCTGGACAAGGTGAACTGGAAGATCGACTTTTACAATGAGAAGCTGCGGGAATACGAGAATCGGAATGAAGCACAGGAGTAGTATTTGGAAAGGAGAAACGCAGTGAAAACAGTGATCGTCAACGGCGGACCGAGGAAGGAATGGAACACGGCGCAGCTGCTGCGCAGCGCTGCCGAGGGCGCGCAGGCCGCCGGCGCAGAAACGGAATACATTGATCTGTATGACCTCAGCTATTCCGGCTGCCGGAGCTGTCTGGCCTGTAAACGAAAAGGGGTCGAGAACCCATGCAGATGCTTTTTCAGAGACGGGCTCTCCCCTGTGATCGAAAAGGTGCATCAGGCCCATCACCTGATCATCGGCTCGCCGATCTATTTCGGGCAGCCCACCGGGCAGCTTCGCTGTTTTCTGGAACGGGTCTTATTCCCCACGCTGTCCTACAACAGCTTCTCCTCCATTTTCACCGGGAAGATCGACGTGGATGTGTTTCTGACCATGGGCGAAACAAAAGAATCCTACGACCGCATCTACAAGGAGAAAATGGAGGCATACTTCGCGCCGTTCCACTCTTTCAAAGGAACTGTCCGCATCCACCCGGTCTGTGACACTGCACAGGTGAAGGACTATTCGGAGTATGAGATGGCCGGGATCCCCGGCGCGCGTAAGCTGGCGCTGAGAGACGTCGAATTTCCGGCGATGCTGCAGCTTTCCTACGAAGTCGGAAAACGGAACTGAATGTGTCCGTTCCAAATCATGCGATGAGCAAAGGAGGAATACAGAATGTTTTATGTTTGTGAAGGAAACCTCACTTCCCCGCTGAGCGTCCCTGTGGAATTGGTTCGGGATGAGCTCCACCCGAAGCATGTGCAATTCATAGCTGACGGCGTGGAAAAGGGCTATGTCATCTTCGGCGGCCCGAAAACCGGCATCGGCGGGATCGTTCTCATCAAGGCACCGTCCCTGGATGCCTGTAAGACCTTTCTGAACAACGATCCGATGGTGCTTGCCGGTGCGCAGAGCTACACCATCACGGAGTTTCAGATTGTGGAACACAATCCCTGCCTGGAGCCGCTCTTGTCGGACGCGTAAGAGCAGGCTGAGAAAGTATCAACCGAGCGTTGATTGAAAAGCACAATGAAGAAAGCACCTATCTGTCATAGGTGCTTTCTCGGATGTGACAAAGCAAACGTGCCCTTACGAAAGAGCGCACGATGGAATACAA
This sequence comes from uncultured Lachnospiraceae bacterium, assembly GCA_902803505.1. Lineage (GTDB taxonomy): Bacteria > Bacillota > Clostridia > Lachnospirales > Lachnospiraceae > Chordicoccus. The sequence goes on from CADCQE010000095.1 coordinate 3,834, forward strand.
TTCGGCATATTAGACATGTGTCCAACGGAGGATACAATATGCGTGAGCTTCGATTTGCTCTCAGGCAAACCATCCCCATCTTCTTTACCTATCTGTTCATCGGGATCGCCTTCGGCATTCTGATGAGCGACGCCGGATATGGGCTGCTTCTCACAATGGCGTCGGCAGTTTTCATTTACGCCGGATCCATGCAGCTCGTTATGGTGCCTATGATGACCTCCGGTGCGTCGCTGCCCACGCTGGCTCTGATGGCCTTCTTCATCAACGCCCGACATATTTTCTACGGGATTGGCTTTGTAGAGCGCTTTCGCAAAATGGGCTGGCGCTATCCGTATATGGTGATGGCGCTGACCGACGAAACCTACTCCATCCTCTGCTCGGTGCAGTATGACCCCGGGCTCGACGAGGAGAAAAGCGCCTTCCTCATCGCCCTGCTCAATCATCTTTACTGGATCTTAGGCTGCTTTGTCGGCGCCTGCGCGGGCACGTTTTTGCAGTTCGACATGCGGGGGATCGAGTTTTCCGCCACCGCGTTCTTTGTGGTAGTGGTCGTCAATCAATGGCGCCTGCACCGCTCGAAGCTGCTGTTTCTGACCGCCGCCGTCTGTGCGCTCGCCTTTTTCCTGCTGCTGGGCAAGGACTATTTCCTGGTCCCGACGCTCATGTCCTGCCTGGTCGCGCTGCTGATCCTGCGCGGCCCCATCGAGCGGAAGGAGGGGCTGCGGGATGAATAGCTTCCTTTACCCGGTCCTTGCGATCGGCGTCGTCGCGCTCGTCACATGGGGCCTGCGCGCTTTCCCGTTTCTGCTGTTCGGCAGCAGGCCGTTGCCGAGGGTGATGCAGTACTTAGGGCAGACGCTCCCTCCCGCGATCATGACGGTGCTGGTGATCTACTGCATGCGCGGCATCACCTTTCAGCGCTCCCCCTTCGGCGTCCCGGAGCTCGCCGCAAGCGCGCTGGTGCTGGTCCTGCAGATCATCCGGAAAAACATGTACCTGTCCATCATCGCGGGGACGGTTTGCTACATGGTCCTGATTCGGGTGATTCATTAGCTGCCGAAAGCCGTCTCTGAGATCGGGACGGCATTTCGGCAGCTTGCCGGTTTATTCGCTTCCCGGTTCGCGGTAATGCAGATGGTGAATGTACCGGAGAGCAGCATGGAGCCGAATTTCTTTTCGCAAAAACCCTTCATTGCATTTCCTCTGATTCTTCGTTTCCGCC
>CADCQE010000096.1 GCA_902803505.1 uncultured Lachnospiraceae bacterium
CGGCTGCTGGCAGTCCTATTATATTTTCTCCAGAACGCCGGTTGACAGCTCCATGATCGGGTTTGCGGTATTTGGAATTCTGATCTTTTACTTCTCGCTCATCTATCGTCCGTTCCGGCTTCTGGACCGCATGCTGGCGAACATTGCATCCGAACTGCCTGAGGCCGTTTTTTCATTTGACAGATCCGGGCAGTGCATCTGGGCGAATCAGCCCGGGATGGAATTGGCCGGGGTGACGGAAGAGAATCTCGAAACGGTGATGGAGACACTGACGGAGACCTTCGGAGAGCTGGATAGCGGCGGAGACTGGTGTGCAAGAAGAGTCCTCGGCGGAGGCAGTAATGCCAGCTATTATGCACTCGAGAAGCACGGGGTCACTGATGATCACGGCCGCCAGGTGGGGTCCTTCCTGACGATACGCAATATTACCGAGGAGCAGAGGATTCTCGAAGCGGAAAAATACAATGCCCGTCACGACAGACTGACGGATCTCTACACCAAGGAGCATCTGTATGAGAGCATACAGGCGCTGCTCAGAGAGCATCCGGACATCGATTATGCGATCGTATATATTGATGTCAAGGACTTCAAAATTGTCAACGACATTTTCGGAAATGAATTCGGTGACTTTGCCCTCTGCAGCATCGCTGACTGGCTCCGGGCGCACGTGCCGCCGGGAAGCGTTTACGGCAGGCTCGGGGGCGATATGTTTGGCGTCTGCATTCCCGTTGACGCATTTGATCCCGACGCTTATGAGAAGGAGCTGTTCCAGTTTATTATCCGCGATAAAGGCATTGAGCACTCTGTCCTGATCCATCTGGGCGTCTACGAGATCGCTGAGAAGGATCTGGAGGTCTCTGTTATGTTTGACCGGGCGCGCCTGGCCCTGTCCTCCGTAAAGGATGAGTACCAGACCCACGTCGCTTATTATGACGACGAGATGCGGCAGAAAGTCCTCTGGGAGCAGCACATTTCCACCCAGCTGCTGGAGGCGATCGAGAAGAGGCAGATTGTTCCGTATCTTCAGCCGATTGTCGACCAGAGCGGAAAAGTGGCCGGAGCAGAGGCCCTGGTTCGCTGGATTCATCCGGTGGACGGCTTCCTGTCTCCCGCGGCGTTCATACCGGTGTTCGAGAAGAACGGGATGATCGCCGAGGTTGATAAATATATGTGGCGCTGCGCCTGTGAGATCCTTGCGGAGTGGAAGGAAATTCGCAGCGATCTGTTTCTCTCCGTCAATATTTCGCCTAAGGATTTCTACTTCATGGATGTGGGAGCGGAATTGAGAGCAGTAGTCAGGGAATACGGAATCAATCCCGCACAGCTTCGCGTAGAGATCACGGAGACTGTGATGATGACAGACATTGAGAACCGCATAAAGATCCTCACTGATCTTCGAAATGATGGCTTCCTTGTGGAGATGGACGATTTCGGCAGCGGTTACTCTTCCCTGAATCTCCTCAAGGATATGCCTGTGGACATAATCAAGATCGATATGATGTTCCTGCGGAGAGCAAAAGACAACAGCAGGGCTCAGACAATTCTGCACAATATTATTGACCTGTCGGAGGATCTGGGGATTTCTTCTCTCACGGAAGGGGTGGAGACAGAAGCACAGTACCAGATGCTGGCGGGGATGGACTGCAAATACTTCCAGGGCTACTATTTTGCCAAGCCCATGCCGGTTGAGGAATTTGCAGCGATTCTGAAATAAAGGGGTGGGGAGTATGATTACAGCAAAACCTGACTTCGCGTCTGTTTATGAGAAATACTTTTCATCAATCTACAATTATGTCTATGCGCAGCTGCTGCACAAGGAGCGGACAGAGGATCTCGTGAGTGAAGTATTTGTCAAGGCGATGGCTCATTATGGGGAATATGATCCGAACAAGTCCCAGGTTCAGACCTGGCTGACCAGAATCGCAAGAAATACGCTGATTGACTCCTATCGAAAGCACGACCGCACTGAGATTCTCTCGCTGGATGAGGAAGGAGCGGACGAGCCCTTCTTCGAAGAAGAATACAAGATTTTGGATGAACCGGTTTATCAGGAGGTGCACAAGCTGCTCCGGAAGCTCACGGAGAGTGAGCGGGAGCTTCTCACCATGATTTACTTTCAGGACATGAAGAATCCGGAGATCGCCGAGGTTCTCGGCATCAATCCGAAGGCGGTCAGCGAGCGGCATCGGCGGCTTCTTGAGAAGTGCCGGCGGCTGGAGCGGGGAACGGACATCCGGTCGATTCTGGAGTGAGAAAAAATGATGCAGTAGGGACGGTTCTTTTTGCGGCATAAAATGATGCAGTGGGGACGGTTCTTTTTGCGACATTTTCAAAATGTCACAAAAAGAACCGTCCCCACTGCATCA
>CADCQE010000097.1 GCA_902803505.1 uncultured Lachnospiraceae bacterium
CTCTGCGCTGGAATGGAATCCCTGATCCTTTAGCGGGGCATGGACGATGCGCTGAAGAGAGCCTTTGCTTTCACGGAGGCCGGCGCGGATGCCATCATGATCCACAGCCGGAAGAAGGATCCCGCGGAGATCTTCGAATTCCTTGAAAAATTCAGGGCTGCCGACACCGCGACTCCCGTCGTTCTGGTGCCCACGTCCTTCAATTCTGTCTACGAAGAGGAGTGGAAAGAGAGGGGAGCCAATATCATTATCTACGCCAACCAGCTCACAAGGACCGGCTTTCCCGCTATGCAGAATGCCGCCAGAACCATCCTGGAGCACCACAGGGCCAAGGAGTGCGATGCCTCCTGCATGTCCATAAAAGAAATTATCACGTTGATACCGGAGGAATGATGCCCCATGAGTGAACAATTCCTAATTCCGGGCGGCGATTATTCCGCCCTCGACAGCTATCTGAAGGAACTGGACAGGCACAAGATCCTTCTTGTGTGCGGGAAGCACGTCTCAACACTCGGGATTGGCGCTTATTTCAAAGACCTGCCCAAGCGCCTTCCCGTACAGGTCGTGCATTTTGACGGCTTCTCACCGAATCCGAAATATGAGGACATCATAAAAGGCGTGGATCTCTTCCGCCGGGAGCAATGCGACATGATCGCGGCAGTGGGCGGCGGCTCCGGCATGGATGTCGCAAAATGCATTAAGCTCTACAACGGCATGGATTCCTCCAGGCTCTACCTGGAGCAGGAGATTATCGCCAATGAGATTCCCTTCCTCGCGGTTCCTACGACAGCGGGGACGGGCTCTGAAGCGACCCGTTTCGCGGTCATCTACTACAGGGGAGAGAAGCAGTCCGTGGCACATATCAGCTGTATTCCCACTGCCGTCTTTTTTGACCCGCAGCTGCTGGCGACCTTGCCGGATTACCAGAAGAAGAGCACAATGCTCGACACGCTCTGTCATGCCGTGGAATCGTTCTGGTCCGTCAACAGCACAAAGGAGAGCAAAGCCCTGGGCGCGGATGCGATCCGGAAGGTATTTGCCCATGCAGACGGGGTGCTTAAGGGCGAAGCGGATGACTATTCCGGGATGTTCCTTGCATCGAATATTGCCGGGAAAGCGATCAACATCACGCAGACGACAGCGGGACACGCGATGTGCTACAAGCTCACTTCCCTCTACGGGATCGCGCACGGCCATGCCGCGGCTCTTTGCACCAGGGAATTGTTCCCGCACATGATCGCGCATACAGCCGACTGTATCGACCCGAGAGGAGAGGAATACCTGAAGGAGACCCTTGCGCAGCTCGCCTCCGCATTCTCCTGCCAAGGCCCCAAGGAAGCGGCACAGAAGCTGGATCGCTTTGTGACAGAACTGGGCATGGAGATCCCGAAGCCAAAGGAAGAGGACTATGCCATTCTCCGCAGCTCCGTCAATCCGGTCCGCCTGAAGAATCACCCGGTCCGGCTGGACGAAGCCCGGATCGACGCACTCTACCACAAGATACTGTCCAGTTCCCGTTAAGCGAACAGGAAGGAAGCTCTATGGATGTCAAACGCTTTGCAGAAGCACTCGGCGCGCAGTTCTATACCGGAGTTCCCGACTCCCAGCTGAAAGCTCTGTGCAACTATCTGATGCACACATACGGCATCGATCCCGAACATCATATCATTGCGGCGAATGAAGGAAACTGCACCGCAATTGCCGCGGGATATCACCTCGCAACAGGGAAGGTCCCTGTTGTCTACATGCAGAACAGCGGAGAGGGCAATATCATCAATCCGGTGGCCTCGCTTCTCAATGAGAAGGTCTACGGGATTCCCATGATCTTCGTCATCGGCTGGAGAGGGGAACCCGGTGTTCATGACGAGCCGCAGCATATCTATCAGGGGGAAGTGACGCTGAAGCTTCTTGACGATATGGGCATCGCCTCCTTCGTCCTTGATGACAGCGTGACAGAAGAGAAGCTGGATTCCGTCATGGCGGAGTTTCGTACGCTGCTTGCCGGAGGCAGGGACGTGGCCTTCGTAGTCCGCAAGGGAGCTCTGACTTATGGAGAGAAGGTCGTCTATGAAAATGCTTATGCGATGAAGCGTGAGGAGATTATCCGGCACGTCGCACATGCTGCCGGTGATGATCCCATCGTCTCCACTACCGGCAAAGCCAGCAGGGAGCTCTTCGAGATCCGGGAGGCGGAGGGATCGGGCCATGCCAGGGATTTCCTGACAGTGGGCTCCATGGGGCACACATCCTCCATTGCGCTCGGCATCGCCCTCCAAAGACCGCAAAAGCGGATCTGGTGCATTGATGGAGACGGCTCCATGCTGATGCACATGGGAGCCCTCCCCGTGATCGCCTCCCTGTCGCCGAAGAACCTGATCCATGTCGTCATCAACAACTGCGCCCATGAGACTGTCGGCGGGATGCCTACCGCTGTCGGAAGCATGGATGTCGCAGCTGCGGCCAGAGCCTGCGGATACCCGCGCGCCGTCACAGTCTCCGATCCGGCATCTCTGGATGCGGCTTTGGAGAGCGCAAAAGAGGCCGGGCAGCTGAGCCTGATCGAGGTCAAGTGCTCTATCGGAGCCCGCTCCGACCTCGGCAGGCCGACCACCACGGCGAAGGAGAACAAAGAGCAGTTCATGAAGTATCTTCAAAAGGATTGCAGAAATCAGGAGTATAAAGGATGCTGACATTTCTGTACACGTTACTGATCAAACCACTTGTTTTTATGATCGAGCTGATCTATATGGGCATTTACCGGGTGCTGCTGAAGCCCGGACTTGCGATCATTGGGCTCAGCCTGGTCGTCAATTTCCTGATTCTTCCGCTCTATCGGCGGGCGGATGCCCTGCAGGAAGCAGAGCGTAATAAGCAGGATTCGATGAAGCACTGGGTCGATCATATAAAGAAGACCTTCAAGGGAGATGAGAGATACATGCTCCTTCAGACCTATTACAGGCAGCAGAACTACCATCCTCTCTACGCCCTGAAGAGCTCCATCTCGCTTCTGCTTCAGATTCCCTTTTTCATCGGGGCTTATCTCTTTCTCTCGAATCTCACTATGCTCAAGGGCTGTTCCTTTGGTCCGATTCCCGACCTCGGGAGCCCTGATGGGATGCTGACCGTCGCGGGCATTACGATTAATGTCCTGCCGATTCTTATGACCGTGATCAATCTGGTCTCCGGAGCGATCTACTCGAAGGGGTTCCCGCTGAGCAGCAAATTGCAGCAGCTTGCACTTACGCTGCTGTTTCTTGTGCTGCTCTACGACCGCCCTGCGGGTCTTGTCCTCTACTGGACCTTAAACAACCTCTTCTCTCTGGGGAAGAACATTTTCCTGAAGGTGCTGAAGCATCCCAAGGAGGTCTTTGCCGCAGCAGCGGCTGTCTTCGGGACATTTGTTTTCTATAAGCTGTTCCGGAAGAAGATGGACTCCAACAGGATCAAATACCTGGTCCTGACACTGGTCATCCTGGTGACGTACCTGCCTCTCGTCTGGCTTATCCTGCAGAAGAAATGTCCGAAGTTTGTCGAGCGCCTGCGGGGATCCGATGAAAAACCAAAGACAAAAACCTTCCTTCTCGCAGCCGTGTTCCTGACGCTCTTAATCGGCTTCCTGATCCCGCTCTCCGTGATCACGGCGTCGCCGATCGAGTTCGTCAATAAGCTGGACTATCACAACCCGATCCGCTACCCGCTCTGGAATACCGTGCTTGCGGCAGGTCTCTTCCTGGTGTGGGGAGGTATCTTCTATTACCTCGCCTCGAACCGGGCGAAGCGTGTGTTCTGCATCGTCTATTTTGCCTCGTCTGTATGCGCGATTGTGAATTACATGGCCTTTGGAAAGGGGCTTGGGCAGATCTCCTCGATCCTGGTTTTCGATGATACACCTATGTTCCCCACTCCGATGATCCTGGCCAACCTTCTGCTGATGATCGGGCTTATCGTGCTCTGTCTCCTCATCTGGCGCTTCAGGCGCTCCCTTGTTCCGGCCCTCTGCATCATCGGCATCCTCGGCATCGCAGGCCTGAGTGTGAGCAATCTTGTTACCATGCAGAGCCGCCTCGCTTCCGAGAAGGAGATGCTCTTCGCGGACGGAGAGGGGAGCAGCGACAAGGTAGAGCCCATCTTCCGGCTCAGCACAAAGGGAAAGAACGTCATCGTCCTGATGATGGACCGCGCGATCGGCTATCTGTTCCCTTACATCCTGAAGCAGAGGCCCGAGCTGAAGGAGCAGCTCTCCGGCTTTACCTGGTACAGCAACACGCTGGCTTACGGAACCCACACGAATTTTGGTTCGCCCCCGCTCTATGGAGGGTATGAGTACACTCCGCTGGAGATGAACCGCCGTTCGGACCTCCTGCTGGTGGAGAAGCAGAACCAGGCCTTGAAGCTGATGCCGATCCTCTTTGAGGAGAACGGATATGAAGTGACGATCTGCGATCCCCCCTATGCGGGGTACACCTGGACTCCGGACCTGTCCGTCTTCTCTGATTTCCCGGATATGAAGACCTACAACACGATGGGAAGCTATGCATCCGGGTACTCCCAGTTTGATGAGTCCTATTCCTCCATCAGGGACCGGAATTTCTTCTTCTATTCGGTCATGAAGACGCTTCCGCTGTTCGCGCAGCGCCCCTTATATGATGACGGAAGATACTGCGCCTCCGAGAAGCCGAATGAAGTCAGTGAATCCTTCCTGAAATCCTATACGGTTCTCCAGCTGCTCCCTGAGCTCACCGAGATCTCGGATGAAGAAGTGGATACATTTCTCAGCCTGTGCAACAAGGCGACTCACGAGACAGCCCTGCTGCAGATGCCCGATTTTGAACTGACGGCCAAGGTGGACAACTCCGATTACTTTGATCCCGATTTCTATGAGATTGACGGAGTGAAGCTGAACCTGCTCAACCAGGGAGAGCCTACCGGACTTCGCTTCAAGCATTTCTGCATCAATGTGGCATCCTTCATGCAGATCGGCAAATGGTTCGACTATCTCAGAGAGAAGGGTGTCTACGACAACACCCGGATTATCATCTGCTCGGACCACGGCTACCGGATCAATGCGCTTGAAAATATTTACGATAAGAACCTGGTGGATGCCGGCAAGTTCGATTGCCTTCTCA
>CADCQE010000098.1 GCA_902803505.1 uncultured Lachnospiraceae bacterium
AGAGGCGCTTTTGCTTTCTTATTCATGGCGATCCCCTCCCAATTTTGTCATCATCAACCCGATTTCATTCTTCTCAGCAGTCCTCGCGTCCACGATGCCGCTGACTTTCCCGCCGCATAGGACAAGAATCCGGTCACACAGCTCAAGGAGCACGTCCAGGTCCTCTCCCACGTAGACAACCGCCACGCCTTTCATCTTCTGCTCGTTCAGGAGCCGGTAGACGGTATAAGAAGAATTAATGTCAAGACCCCGCACCGCATAAGCAGTCAGGAGCACAGTTGGTGAGGTTGCGATCTCTCGTCCGAGCAGCACCTTCTGGACGTTTCCTCCGCTCAGACGGCGGAGCGGGGTATTCAGTCCCGGTGTCACGATCTCCAGATCATCCACAATCTTCTGCGCCAGTTCTTTGGACGACTGCCGGTCGGTAAGCGGACCTTTGCCCTTGCGGTATGAGCGGAGCATAATGTTGTCCGTCAGGTCCATATTCGCCACAAGTCCCATGCCGAGTCTGTCCTCCGGCACGAAAGAAAGGGAGATCCCCATTCCGGAGATTTTCAACGGATCCATGCCGACAACACTCGTCTTCTTCCCATTGGGATCAATATAGGAAATGTCGCCTTTCTCGACCTTCTGCAGTCCGGCCAGGGACTCAAGCAGCTCTTTCTGCCCGCAGCCGGAGATGCCTGCAATCCCCAGAATCTCTCCCGCATTGATGGTAAATGACACGTCCTCGAGCTTCAGGATCCCGTCACTGCTTCTTACAGTTAAGCCTTCCACCTGCATTCTCGGCTCCACGTTCTCCGGCTCCGGTCTGTCGATGTTCAGAGAGACCGCACGCCCGACCATCATGTCCGTCATCTCCTGGGCATTCGTGTCCTTCGTAAACATCTCTCCGATATACTTTCCCTTGCGGAGGACAGCAACTCTGTCACTGAGCGCCTCCACCTCGTGAAGCTTATGGGTAATGATAATGATCGCTTTCCCGTCATCCCGCATGTTGCGGAGGACGGCAAAGAGCTTGTCTGTCTCCTGCGGAGTCAGGACTGCAGTAGGCTCATCCAGAACCAGGATATCCGCCCCTCTGTAGAGAACCTTGACGATCTCTACCGTCTGCTTCTGGGAGACCGACATGTCGTAAACCTTCTGCCTCGGATTTACGTCAAAGCCGTAGGAATCGCAGATCTCGCGGATACGCTTTGCCGCCTGGTTCAAGTCCAGCCGGCCCTCTTCGTTCAGGCCAAGGACGATATTCTCAGCCGCGGTCATCACGTCTACTAATTTAAAATGCTGGTGGATCATACCGATTCCGTAGTGAAAAGCCTCGCGCGGTGAGCCGATCGACACTTCCCTGTCATCGATGTAAATCGTTCCGCTGTCCGGATAGTAGATACCGGACAGCATATTCATCAGCGTAGTCTTTCCGCTGCCGTTCTCCCCCAGGAGGGCCAGAATCTCCCCTCTCCGTATCTCAAGGTCTATACTGTCATTGGCAGTCACGGTTCCAAATGTCTTAGTGATGCCGCGCATCTTTACGGCGGCCGGCTTTTCGTTCACTTTATTCATCCCCCCGTGCATAAAAAAGGAATAAGAGAACCCGGGTGCAATACCCCCGGGTCCTCCGGAACAACTGATGTATGTTTTATTAGAATGCTGTATCCAGAAGCGTGATGCCGTCAATCTGCAGATCGAAGTACGGAGCCGAGCGGAATTCGGACTCATGGAAGTAACCGTCTGCGATGACTTCTGTGTCGCCCTCATAGTTGGGGTCGGTGTCCACATCTGCCATATAGCTGTCAAGCGGAGCACCTTCAACCGTAAACGCAGAAGTATCAAAGACATGTGTCTCACCGGATTCAAGAGCAGCCTTGACCTCTTCGACGTGCTCGACAGTACCTTCCGCCGCGACAGCTTCATTGATCTCTGTCAGGACAACGGATCCTGTTGAGAGGTCGCCGGTGTAGTCGGGATCGATGTTCTCACCTGCCATGAAAGCGGAAATCGCTGTCTCATAGTAAGGAGCCCAGTCAATACGCGAGGACACGATGAACGTGTTCGGGCAGGCATCAATCGTGCTTCCGTTGTAGGAGACGTCCGGGATGCCGGCAGCTTCGCAGGCCGTCGGAGCACCCATGGAGTCGGCGTGCTGGCTCAGAAGGACGCAGCCGTCATTAATGAGCTTCGTAGCGCCTTCCTTCTCAGCAGTCTCATCGTACCAGGAGCCCGTGAAGGTAACTTCCATCGTTGCGGAAGGGCACTCGGAGCGGACGCCGAGGAAGAAGGATGTGTAGCCGGAGATCACCTCTGCATAGGTGTAAGCGCCGACATACCCGATCTTGGCCTGATCCTCAGTGATGGTGCCGTCTGCGATCATCTCATTGAGCTTCATGCCTGCGGCGACGCCTGCCAGATAGCGGCCTTCGTAGATGGATGCGAAAGCATTGTGGAAATTGTCCAGCCCTTCTGTGTGGGCCTTGGTCCCGGTGGAATGGCAGAACTGCACATCCGGGAATTCTTTTGCTGCTTCAATCATATAGTCTTCATGACCGAAAGAGTCGGCAAAGATGGCCTTGCATCCGGCGTCTGCCAGCTCGCAGGCCGCATCATAGCACTCCTGTCCTTCCGGAACATTCTTCTTAATGACGTACTCAACGCCCAGCTTCTCGCAGGCTTCTGTTGCGCCATTGATGAAGTTCAGGTCATAAGTAGAGTTCTCGTCATGAAGGGTGATAAAACCTACCTTAAAATCGGCTGCTGCGTCATCAGCGGAAACGGCGGAAACGGAACCGCTGATCAGGCCTGCAGTCATTCCAAGGCAAACAAGTACACTCAAGAGTTTTCTTTTCATGTTTAAATGCCCTCCCTCATAAAAAGGTTCACAACTAATACAGGTGAGTCCCCACTCCCCTGTTAAGAAACTGCAGGAACGTCAATCCCCAGTTTTCCCTTCCTGCAATTATAAAGTATACCTCATAAAAGAAAAGATGTCCACAAGGAATCCCTAACAGGCGGATAAGATGTCGGATAATGAATCTGAGCGAGCTTCTCACTGGTGATAATACGTCAGGAAATGCTCCAGCTTGTCGAGGGCCTCCTGCAGGGTCGTGAGCATGGGCAGGTACACAATGCGGAAATGATCCTGCTCCGGCCAGTTGAAGCCCGTGCCCTGTACCACCAGGACATGCTCCTGCTTCAGCAGGTCGTAAGCGAACTGCATATCGTTCTTGATATTGAACTTCTCAACGTCCAGCTTCGGGAAGCAGTAAAATGCCGCCTTCGGCTTGACGACAGAGACACCCGGCATAGCGTTCAGGCGCTCTATGCAGTAATCTCTCTGCTTCGTCACTCTCCCATCAGGGCACACGTAGGTCTCGACGGACTGATTCCCCCAGAGGGCAGTCTGCACGACGGACTGGGCCGGTACGTTGGAACAAAGACGCATGGAGGACAGCATCTTGATTCCTTCGATATAATCCTCCCCGATCTTCTTATTTCCGGAAATGATCATCCAGCCCACGCGGAACCCGGCGATCATGTGGGATTTGGACAGTCCCGAGAAGGTCACGCAGAAGAGATCCGGAGCCAGTGAGGCAATGGAAGTGTGCTTATAGCCGTCCATCAGCAGGCGGTCATAGATCTCATCGGCGAAGATGATCAGCTGGTGCACTCTTGCGATCTCGACAATCCGCTCCAGGACGTCCCTGTCGTAGACCGCTCCCGTGGGATTATTGGGATTAATGATGACGATGGCTTTCGTCCGCTCCGTGATCTTCTTCTCGATGTCCGCAAGGTCCGGGTTCCAGTCGGCCTGCTCATCGCATAAATAGTGAACCGGTTTGCCGCCGGCCAAAGTGGCACAGGCGGTCCAAAGCGGGTAGTCCGGAGCCGGGATCAGGATCTCGTCCCCGTCGTCGAGCAGGGCGGACATGCAGAGATTAATGAGCTCCGAGACGCCGTTGCCCGTATAGATATCGTCGATGCTGACGTTCGGGATCTTCCGGATCTGTGCATACTGCATGACTGCTTTTCTGGCGGACCAGATGCCCTTGGAGTCAGAGTAGCCCTGGGATTCTCTGAGATTCCGGGCCATATCGTGAATCACTTCCTCCGGGGCGTTAAAGCCGAAGGGGGCCGGATTGCCGATATTCAGCTTCAGGACATGGTCTCCATCGGCGATCATGCGGTCGGCCTCCGCGACGACGGGGCCGCGGACGTCATAGAGTACATTGTCCAGCTTCGTGGATTTTGAAAAAGTCTTCATAATATGGAGTCCTCCCATTTTTCTTAAAAATGAGTCTTGACGCATTCCAATACAATAGAATAGATTCCTCTGTCAGTCAAGAGGGAGGGGCCGTGAATAGTAGTCCTCCCCTTTGACCGGCATCCCGCACTGTGCTATACTGATGAGGTGTGGATAGAGCGCCGCTGCTTTATCCGGCTATAGAAAGCGCAAGAGCGCGTACGGGGAGGATCAAAAGGACATGGCCGAGCAGAGATACCGCATCCGGGTCAGAAGGGGACACAACAGGAAGCTCCGCTTCTGGTTCGCACCGGTCAGCGATAAGATCATGAATGCAGATGCAGACTGGTTGGAGGATGCAGAGCTGTCCTGCGACAATCTCGCCACAAAGCAGCTCTTTTATCCATTTATCAAGAAATATTATCCGGGCGAATTCCTCTGGCGGAACGAGCTCAATCTGATGCCGTTTGAGAATGTGCGCGCCATGACCAGGGAAGTCCGCAAAGTCGTAAAGCTGATGAGAAAGAATTATGCGGATCCCCGCCTCATGAAATACAAGCGCCTCTTTTCGATCGACCTCATCGTGGACAGCGATGAGTTTGAAGAGAAGTACATCGAAGCCCCGGAATACGTGAAGGAGCGGGCGATTGAGGAGAACAAAGAGGTCATCTGTGAGTTCTATCTCACACTTGCGAACTGGCTTGATAAGACGATGGATAAGTACGAGCCCCTTGGCTTCCACGACATCGCCATCTTCGCCCCTCACTGATCAGACTGGTTTTACATATTTCGTTCAATTCTATGGCTGATGCGGTACTGCTTTGGAGATTCTCCAAAGCAGTTTTTAAATACTTTGCAGAAATAAGAGGTTGAGGTGAAGCCCACCCTCTCCGCCACTTCGCTGACAAAGGAGTCCTCGGTCTCCAGAAGGTAGGCCGCTTTCTGCATGCGGCTCTCGTCAATAAACTGTCTCAGGGACATCCCGGTCTCCTTGTGAAAAAGGGAGGACAGGTAATTTGGAGAAAGGCCGATTTCTCTTGCGATGTCTGCCAGCGTCAGATTGTATTGAAGGTGCATTCTCACATAGTAGCGGATGTAAGCAATTTCTTCCTCAAATTTTCTCTTCTCTCCGGGATGTTCACATGCGGCTCCTTCCCTTGCCAGGCGCTTCTTCACGGATTGAAAGCTCTCGGGATCCGTAATGATGATCCCTTTTTCTGACGATTCGAAGAGTTCGAGCGCCTCGCCCAAAGAATGGGCATGCAGAACATCCGAGTCAAAGCACTCCTCCTCCAACCCCTGCAGAACCTTTTGATAAATCCCCTCCGTCTTCGATACGACAATTAACTGCATTTTTTACTTCCCCCCTGATATTCATCATTTTCGTCACATAATTGCGACAATAATCATATTATATGGGATTAAGCAGAAAACACAATATAATTTCCGCATGTTTGTAAGATATTTACATTATTTCTTAATAGTTTTACATTTCTCTTCTATTTTTCAAATATAACATCATTTTTAGGCTCTGCTGTTTCTATCGTAGATAATCTTCAGCCCTTGAATCATCAATTCGCGTTCCAGGATGATGTTGTGTCGACAATAAGGCACAATCAGTCCCGACAATCCTCCTGTTGCGACGACGCTGGCCTCCGCTCCCAGCTCCTCGCGCATTCGGTCAATCATTCCGTCCAGCATCGCGGCCTGCCCGTATAAGATCCCGCTCTTCATACAGTCCACGGTATTGGTACCGATGGCCTTCCTGGGAGAATCGAGGGCAATCATCGGGAGCTGGGTAGTGCTGTTGGCAAGGGCATCCAGAGAGATGCGCACTCCCGGGACGATCGCGCCGCCCAGAAAGCTTCCCTCGCGGTCGACGGCCGTGATGGTCGTGGCAGTCCCCATGTCGATGAGAATCAGCGGAGTGCCGTAGAGCTCAATCCCTCCCACGGCAGCCACGACCATGTCGGCCCCGAGTGTTTTGGGATCATCGATCTTGATGTGCATGCCGGTCTTCGTGCCGGGACCTACCACGATCGGCATCTTCCCCGTGACGAGCTTGACAGCCTCCTGAAGAATGTATGTGAGGGGCGGAACCACGCTGGAGAGGATTCCCCCTTCAATCTCCTGCGGATCGATTTGATAGAGGTCCAGAATCTCTTTGATGCAGACAGCATACTCCGCTTCCGTTTTCTTGCGGTCCGTGGAGATGCGGCTGCTCATCAGGATCTCCCCTCCGCTCACGATTCCCACTTCAATGTGTGTATTTCCCATATCAATTGCCAGTATCATAGTTTACACTCCTCTTCTTTTCTTACTTGATCCGCAGCCGGATTCCCATGAAACGCCTCGCAGATCCGCATGCCGGCTGCTGAGAATTGAAAAAGCGCGCTGAGAGCCAGCGCGCGACAATCACTTTGGATTATTGAAAGGATGAACCCTGATTCAGCCGGATCGCCTGAATAATCCTGAGGATCACAGGCGACAGAATGAGATCGACTGTCAGCTCAATGACAAAATTGACCCCGATGATAGAGACCATGATAAAGGAAGCAACGGCAGCTGCATCCGCGGACTGCGCCCACTGCTCCGCAAGAGGGCGGAAGATTGTAATCAGCGCAATCGTGAAAATCCCGGTATTGCAGAGCGGTGCAAGAATCGCCGCCGCAATGATGCCGACATAGAGATTCTTCTTCCCTAAAGACTTCACAGCGAGTCCGGCCACAAGTCCGGCCACAAGTCCTTTTACAATGCAGACAACAATCGTAATCACCGGCTGGTACTCCAGCATCATCGTGGAGCCGGCCCCGGCAGCGCCTGTGACAACCTGAATCGAGACGACGATTCCGAACACGGCACCGAGAAAAGCACCGATGAAGGGACCGTAAAGTGCGGCGCCTATGACGATCGGCACCATGGTCAGCGTGATCGTGAAGGGACCGAGCGGTATCGCGCCGAATACCGCCTGAAGCAGGATGATGATGGCGACGAGAACAGCGATCCCGGCAAGTTTCTTTGTAGAGCCAAATGCATTTGTATTCATTGTATACCTCCTGGATACCATTCCCGTAGCTCGTTCTTCACGGCCGGTACAGGGATATGATTCCGAGTGATACTATACCATGACTGTACCGCAAAAAGCAAGTGATTCAGATGGATGTATGTCACTATTCACGGCCCCTCCCGCTACTGGCCACAGACCATCCGTGCTTCGCACGTATGTCGCAGCGAAAGCTGCTTATGTCTGAGGCTGTAGGGGGAGGTTCCTGCTTCACAGGCCTTATCTGCAATCAGAAGCTGTCCCATTCCTGCAAGCATGATGAGCCGGAACCTGATTGCAGATTGGCCGCAAATAGTAACATTAATGATTCAAATATACAATTTCTTATCAGAGATATACTTTGCCACTGCATCCGGGACATAATAGCGGATGGACCTGCCTTCTGAGACCCACTTGCGGAGCTCATGAGAAGCGATGTCCAGATTATCATTGTCAAGCCGCTCCACAGATGCATGATAAACGTCCCTGATCTCCCGGATCCGGGACAGCAGCCCCTCAGAATCCGTATCACTCCTTGTGCCCGCCAGCAGCGTGCACTGATCGCAGATGCGCTGGGGCTCCTTCCAGGTACAAAAATCCCTGAGAGAATCCTCTCCCAAAATAAAATACAGCTCGTACTCCGGATGCTCCCGCTTCAGCCGTTCCAGTGTGCGGTAAGTATAAGAATACCCATCTGCATTCATTTCCATCAAGGAGAGCTCAAAATGGGGATTGTCCGCGATGGCAAGACGCACCATCTCCACGCGCTCCTCATCTCCCGCTCTTCCGGCCCTGTTTCTCTTATGGGGCGGATTGCCGGCAGGCATATAGAGAACCCGGTCGAGAAAGAATTGCTGCCAGGCTGTCTCACCCAGAATCAGATGGCCGATGTGGATGGGGTCAAAGGTCCCTCCCATTATTCCGATGCGCATAAATCTCACCTGCGGGGAAGCTCAAGTTTCTTCTTGTCGTCTTTGCCTTCTCTGTACAGAACGATCTTCTTGCCTATGACCTGGACCACCTCCGCCTTGGTGTGCGCGGCGATGGCCTCGGCGATCTCCTTCGCGGAATCCTCGCAGTTCTTCTGGACACCGAGCTTGATCAGTTCCCTTGCCGTCAGGGCTTCGTCCACATTTTTTAAGTTCTCTTCTGTCAGAGAGGCTTTTCCGAAATATTGGATCGGGGCCATCTCTACAGCCAGGGATTTCAGGAAGGCGCGCTGTTTACTCGTCAGACTCATCACCGCTAACCTCATCGTCATAGAATTCAAACACATGACCGTACAGGCGTACTGTGTCGCCCTCGTGGATGCCCATCTCCTTCAGCTTCGCCACAATGCCGCTCCTCCGAAGAAACTGCGTGAAATAGCGGAAGCCCTTCTCGGAATCAAGATTCGTGTAGCTGAGCATGCGGTCGATCTTGGGACCCTCGACGACGTAGACGATCTCACCGTCCCGCCCCGTCTCCGTCTCTACGGTATAAGACAGGTCGGAGGAAGAGATCTCGTCCTCGGGATAGTACTCCTGTTCATAGTATACCTGCTTCGGAGCACTAGTATCAAGTAATTTTCGAACTGCCTCAAGGAGTTCTCTCACGCCCTCCCCGCTCACTCCCGAGATGGGATAGACGGGATACCCCTGCTTCTCGAATTCCTCCTTCAGGGCGGCGACCGGATCCTCCTCGGCATATTTGGCTACGTCCACCTTGTTCGCCGCAATCAGGATCGGCTTCTTCAGGATGTCGGGATTGTATTTCTCGAGCTCTCTGTGGATCGCGTAGACGTCTTCTATGGGATCCCTTCCATCAAAGGAAGCCGCATCGACGATGTGGATCAGGAGCCTTGTGCGCTCGATGTGCCTCAGGAAGCGGTGTCCAAGGCCCACACCCTCCGCCGCACCTTCAATCAGCCCGGGCATATCCGCGAGAACAAAGCCTCTTCCGTCCCCGAGGTCCACGACGCCGAGATTGGGATCGATCGTGGTAAATGGATAGCTCGCGATCTTGGGATCCGCATTGGTCACTCTCTTGAGGAAGGTGGACTTTCCGGCGTTGGGGAATCCGACAAGTCCTACGTCCGCCACAAGCTTCAGCTCAAGCACGGCGTCGATCTCAATCGCCGGCTTCCCTGCCTCCGCATACTGCGGTGCCTGGTTGGTCGGTGTGGCAAAATTCATATTCCCCCTGCCGCCGGCTCCGCCCCGCAGGACCATCTGCCTCGTGTTCTCTCCGGACAGGTCCGCGATGACTTTGCCGCTGTGTTCCTCGCGCACAATGGTTCCCTCCGGCACCCGAAGAACGAGGTCCTTCCCGTCCTTGCCGTGGCAGCGCTTCTTGCCGCCGGGAGCACCGTCCTCCGCCCGGAACTGATAGCGGTGCTTATAGAAGAACAGCGTGTCCATGCCCTTGTCCACTTCAAAGATGACGTCGCCGCCTCTGCCTCCGTCTCCGCCGTCCGGACCTCCGGCGGGAACATATTTCTCCCTGCGGAAGCTGACATGACCGTCGCCGCCCTTGCCGGAGCGTATGTGAATTCTGGCGTAATCCAGAAACATCTCTTATTTCCTCCTGAGATCAATACTTAATCGCAGATTGCCGTGAATAGTAACGAAAAAGGCTCCAAATCCGCGCTTGCGGATTCGGAGCTCTCCATTCGCTTATTCAGCAGCCTTCTCAACCAATTCGATGGAGCACTGCTTGCGGTCCCTGCCCAGACGCGAGAAGCGGACAATTCCGTCTGCCTTTGCGTAGAGCGTGTCGTCGCTGCCGCGGCCGACATTTGCGCCCGGATGAATATGCGTCCCGCGCTGTCTGTAAAGGATGTTACCGGCCTTGACAAACTGCCCGTCTGCTCTCTTCGCTCCGAGTCTCTTCGCCTCAGAATCGCGGCCGTTCTTTGTGGAACCGACACCCTTCTTATGAGCGAAAAGCTGAAGATTCAGGTTCAGCATCTCTTATTCCTCCTCTATTGTCAGTCTGAGAAATGGTTTATCCCCTTCGGCGTCTGTGATCCCGGCAATCTGTCTCAGTCCCAGAAGCAGGGAATCCATGAGCAGCCCGCCTTTTGCGGACAAGCCTTCCGGAAATCTGCAGCGCAGAAATCCGTCCTCCTGCTCGACCTCCTCAATGAGATCCTCAGTGAGCAGATCTATGGAATTCACAGTATTCGTAACCAGGACCGAGACAGCGGCACAGATAATATCCGTACCCTGCTCCCCGTAACCGGCATGCCCTTGCGAGCAGAACCCGGTAATCACGCCGTCTTTGCGATAAACGGTAAACTCAATCATTGTTTCAGCCGTTGATCTTGCTGATCTTGACAGCTGTGTAGCACTGTCTGTGCCCGCGCTTCTTGTGATAACCAGTCTTCGGCTTATACTTGTAGACGATGATCTTGCGCTCGCGGCCGTTGCGGAGCACTTCCGCCTCTACGCTCGCACCCTTCACATCCTCGCCGGCCTTGAAGCCGTCGCCGCCGATGGCGAGGACCTGGTCGAATGTAACCTTCTCTCCTGCCTCAGCACCGAGCTTCTCAACACGGATGATATCGCCTTCAGAAACCCTGTACTGCTTTCCTCCGGTAGCAATCACTGCATACATGAGCTTGCACCTCCTCTTCTTCAATACTCGCCGGATACGGTGCCGTGTCTCCACGGACTTAGGACCTCTCCGAGCGGCACACTAGGGTATGATATCACACCCCGAGCGTTTCCGCAAGCGGTTTTCTCACTTTCTGGCGCAGGATTTCCATAATTCCCAGGGGGGTGAGATCCACGACTTCCGTGTGGATATGATCCCTCTTTATGAGCTTCCGCATGACGTCGATGAGCTCCTGCTTGTGGTCCTCATTCTGCAAAGTGATGAAATCCACCAGGATGGCTCCGGACAGGTTGCGGAGCCTCAGCTGCCTGGCGATCTCCGCGGCTGCCTCCAGGTTGACTTTGCGGTAGGTCTCCTCCGGGACGCGGCCCCTGAGGCATTTTCCTGAATTGACGTCGATGGAGACGAATGCCTCCGTCTGCTCGATTACCAGAAAAGCGCCGCTTTTGAGGAAGACCTGCCTGTTCGCCAACCTGTCGAGCTCACGGCGGAGTCCGTACCGGTCCTCAAGAGTGAGGGACTGTCCGGGATCTGTCCGAAGGACCACGTCGCCGCAATACTTCCGCAGCTCCTCCGCCACATTCGGGAGATTTGTGAGACACTGCTCCACCGGCACGTACAGATCTCTGAGAAAAGAGATGTAAAATGGTGCAGGCCGCCACAAGAGCGCTCCTTTTGCCGCGCCCGGATAGCGTTCCACAATATCGTCCATCTCCTGCTCCAGCTCCCGCACCTCCTGCAGGAATTCTGCCTTGCTTGCTCTTGCGGCATTGGTGCGTACAAGAATCAGATAAGGGTGCTCCTCTCCCTTAAGCCATGAGGTGCAGATGCTCTTCTGCTCCCCCGTGAGCTTCTTTGAGAAGAGAAGGCCTTCACTCTCCCTGTTGACAACCACACTGCGGCGGCTCAGGGAGATCTTCGTTGTAAGTACCGGCTCCTTCCGGCCGGAAGCGTCTTTGGTCACCTGCACCAGGACCGGCTGGGAGACGGAGACGTGGGTGTGACGGCCAAGCGGCAGGAAGCAGGGAGAAGAAAGACCGATGTCCACATAGGCCCCGCCGATATTCTTTGCCACGGAGTCCACGACGCCCCGGAACACACAGCCAACATAAGACTGCTCCTCTTTAGGTTCGAGAACCAGTTCTTCGATCTTCTGCTCTTCCACCAGCGCCGCAGTAAGGAAGCTGCGTTCCCGCCAGGTGATC
>CADCQE010000099.1 GCA_902803505.1 uncultured Lachnospiraceae bacterium
ATCACTGCCATGGCAGCAGATTACCGATGTGTCTATTACGTTAATTTCGATGAGAACGATGGGGTATGCTACCGTGCGGATTCAACTGACCCTGACTTAACACCGGTGGGAGTTCATTTCCCTTATCTGGAAAGAGCGAAATGGTATGCAGAGAATTGTGTGACTGACATGTATCGTGACGGCTTCATGGACTTTATCAACCCCGACAATATCCGGGAACGCCTGGCAACAGAACCCATCATAGCCTATCGATATCTGGCTAAGCGAGAGGATCAGGAATACTATGAGATGATTCGCGCAGCTGGCGTGCGCCGTGCGGAGGAGCGTGACGATCACACAGTTCATGCCATCGGCCTCGGCCTCACGGTAATCGATGCGGAGATGCGAGATTCCATGGCGAAAAACGAGGCGCTGGTGGAAGCTTTGTCACTGGCGGAAGAAGCGAATAAGGCAAAGACTGCTTTCCTCTCCAACATGAGCCATGAGATCCGCACGCCGATGAATGCCATCATCGGGCTTGACACACTTGCGCTGCACGATGAAACAATCTCAGAGCAGACCCGGGAATATTTGGAGAAAATCGGAGGAAGCGCCCGCCACTTGCTTGTCCTGATCAATGATATTCTTGATATGAGCCGCATTGAGTCAGGCCGTCTTGTTCTGCGAAAGGAAGAGTTTTCCTTCAGTTCCATGCTGGAACAGATCAATACAATGGTGACGTCGCAGTGTTCCGACAAAGGGCTGCATTATGAGTGCCATATCCTGAGCCGCGTAGATGATTACTACATCGGGGACGATATGAAGCTTAAGGAAGTCATCATCAACATTCTTTCGAATGCTGTCAAGTTTACGGAAGCGCCGGGCAGTGTTTCCTTATCGATTGAGAAAACGGCGGAATTTGAAGACCAGTCCATGTTGGTGTTCCGCATCAAGGATACCGGAATCGGTATGGATAAAGAATATATCCCAAGGATTTTTGATCCTTTCTCCCAGGAGGACAGCAGTACAAAGAACAAATACGGCAGTACCGGCCTTGGAATGGCAATTACGAAGAGCATTGTCGAAATGATGAACGGCACAATCAGCGTGGAATCCGAGAAAGGCGTCGGTACGGAGTTTACTGTCACAGTGACTCTGCGAAATGCAGTCAGGGAAGGACTGGACCGGGAGAGCACTGTAGATATAAACCAGATGAGGGTGCTTGTCGTCGATGACGAGGAGATTCCTGCCGAGCATGCAAGAATGGTATTGGATGAAGCCGGGATCAGGGCGGATACCTGTAAGAGCGGAGAAGAAGCACTCAGGATGCTGGAGGTGCAGCATCTGAAGCAGGAACCCTACAATCTGGTTCTGCTGGACTGGAGGATGCCGGATCAGGACGGAATTGATACGGCGAAGGAGATCCGGGAGCACTACGATAATGAAACAACCATTATCATCCTGACGGCATATAACTGGGATGATATTCTGGAGGAGGCTTTGGCCAGCGGGGTGGATGGTTTCCTTGCTAAACCGCTGTTTGCTTCCAATGTGATCTCGGAATTCGAGAGGGTTGTCCGTCACAACCATATGAACATTTTCACGGAAAAGAAAAGGGCGGAGCTTGCCGGCCGCCGCATTCTTCTTGCAGAGGATATTGAGATGAATGCGGAGATCATCATAGATGTCCTCGAGATGGAAGAAATAGAAACGGATCATGCCCTGAACGGAAAGATTGTTGTGGAGATGTTTAAAAACAGTACACCAGGGACATATTCAGCCATTTTGATGGATATCCGTATGCCTGAAATGGATGGCCTGGAGGCTGCAGCGGCGATCAGGGCGCTTGACAGGGAAGATGCGAAAACTATTCCGATCATTGCCCTCACTGCAAATGCCTTTGATGAAGATGTACAAAGATCTCTGCAGGCCGGAATGAATGCGCATCTTTCCAAACCGGTTGAACCGGATCATCTGTACCAGATACTCGGGGAACTGATCTATGAGGCGGAGGGAGAAGCATAAACACACCCTTGGCAATGGAGACAAAGTATGTCGTCCCGAAAGATGTCCGTAAGTCAGGCATCTGAAAAGCGCATATAGGAAACAGGAGACACACAATTGATCAGTAAGAAATATTCACTTGACAAAAACAAAAAGCCTTTGGACATATACAGTGGTGTAGATTTAATTCCTACAGGACATGCAAGTCGTAAGATTACAGAGGGATGTCTGGTTTTGGAAGGCGGGGCTTGGAGAGGCCTGTACACCAGTGGAGTTTTGGATGCTTTGATGCTGCAGGATATCAATTTTCGGACAACGGTAGGTATTTCTGCTGGGGCGATGTTTGGTCTGGGTTATGTGTCAGGACAGTTCGGATGGTCTGTGGCTTGTAGCGGGAGGGGCCGTGAATAGTAACGAATATCCGGGCCAACCCTTCATTAGGCATGGGGAGAGGTCTTCCTTAACGATAGTTTTTTCGTATCATTCATAAAGGAGGTACAATGGTTATGAAACAAACAGAATAATCGATGTTTACACTGGGTTCTGTTGATTTGTGATTCATTGGAGGATAGTAGATATGAAAAGAAGATGTGGACTTGCAATTATATTATTTGCCATTTTCGTTATGATGATTGCTGTGCCTGCACAGGCAGCCAAACCCATTATTAATTGTAAAACCGCTTCTATACAGGTTGGAAAAACAATCAAACTAAAAGTAAATGGATATAAAGGCAGTATTAAATGGAGTACTTCAAATAAGAACGTTGCTTCCGTTAGTAATGGTAATGTGAAAGGCCTTAAGGAAGGGAAAGCTGCAATCACGGCATCATGCGGTAGAATAAAGCTTACTTGTTCTGTGACTGTAAAGAATCCGGCTAAGAGTGTTTGGTATTCTTATAGCCTATATCGTGGCGGTCAACCTGATGTAAACGGCAACTCTAAGTTTAATTATATTTATATAAAAGGACAGAAATTGATTGTTAAGGGAGATTTGTGGACTGGCACCAACTTGAAAAGGAGTAAACATCTTGCGAATAAGACGAGAAGCTTTAAGATATCGAACAAAACAAAGATTTACTATGTCATACTAAAATC
>CADCQE010000100.1 GCA_902803505.1 uncultured Lachnospiraceae bacterium
CATGCAGGAGGCGGGACTTGAACCCGCACTATGTTGCCATAACAGGCACCTGAAGCCTGCGCGTCTGCCAATTCCGCCACTCCTGCGCGTCAACTTGGCGTCAACAAGAAGTATATTACACTCTTTCCGAGCACAAGTCAATGTCTTTTTTGATTCTTCAAGACATATGTTATAATCATAGTGAGTCAGGAGAACTGTCCCCTTGGCCCACTCCATGGAAAAGAAAGGAACGAAGGAAGATCCATGATCAGAGTCGACAATCTCGCCCTCCCCGAGATCTCCATTTACAACAGCAGAAGTGAAACAGCCCTTTTCCGCTGCTGCGAGCCGGAACCGGGTCTCTTTATCGCGGAGAGCGCGAAGGTGATTGAGAGGGCGCTCGAAGCGGGGTACCAGGCGTTGTCCTGCCTGCTTGAGGAGGGGTTTCGAGCGGAGCCCGGAAGCAGTTACCCCTGCCTGCAGAAGCTTCTTCAGGATGTTGAGGAAGAAAAGGAAGGGTCTGTCCCTGTCTATGCTGCGGGTCTCAAGACCATGGAACAGATCGCGGGTTATCACCTGACCGGCGGAATCTTGTGCGCCATGCGGAGGAAACGCCCACTGCCGCCGGAGAGTATTCTGGCAGGCGCGGCGAGGGTTGCTGTACTGGAAGGGGTCATGAATCCGACAAATGTAGGGGCCATTGTCCGGTCCGCCGCCGCGATGGGTATGGATGCAATCCTCTTTACGGGAGGCTGTGCAGATCCGCTCTACCGGCGGGCGATCCGGGTCAGCATGGGCTGCATCTTCCAGATCCCCTGGACCATTGCAGATTCTCCCGACGAATTGTTCGCTCTGCTGCAAAGAAACGGATTTGTCACGGCAGCGCTCTCCCTGCGGGAGGACTCCATCCGCATTGACGACCCAAGGCTGAAAGAAGCGCCTTCGCTCGCCCTGTATCTCGGAAGCGAGGGCGATGGTCTTGCGGCCAGCCGCATCGCCGCCTGCGATTACTCGGTGAAGATTCCGATGTATCACGGCGTGGACTCCCTCAACGTGGCGGCCGCCAGTGCGGTTGCTTTTTGGGAGTGCAGTAGGGACGGTTCTTTTTGCGACAAAAAATGATGCAGTGGGGACGGTTCTCCCTGCATCATTTTTTGTCGCAAAAAGAACCGTCCCCAATGCATCACTTTCGCTTCGAGTGTATCCACCAGAGACTTATCCGTTTATTCCAAAGACTCAGCCGTCTCGCCCGATTTTTTTTTCGCGGCTGTCTCTTCCACAGCCTCAATTGCCTCTTCCGTTTTTTCTTCGATTGTCTCTTCTACAGCTGCCGCAGTCTCTTGTACGGCCTCAGCAGTCTCATCCGCTTTATCCGCGATTGCTGCTCCTGCGACTGCCGCCGTCTCTGCCACGGCTTCAAGTGCTTCGCCGGCTTCTTCCGCCTTTTCTTCCACAATCTCAGCTGCTTCGCAGGCTTCTTCCGTCACCTTCTCTTCCACAGCCTCAAGCGCTTCGCCGGCTTCTTCCACTTTCTCTTCCACAGTCTCAGCCGCTTCGCAGGCTTCTTCCGTCACCTTTTCTTCCACGGCCTCAACTGCTTCGCAAAATTCTCCTGCTGCAGTCTCTTTCGCGTCAGCGACGCTGTCCTCGACAGCTTCTATTGTAATCCCTGCGCCCACAGCTGCTGCTGCAGCTTCGTCCTCCGCGCTTTCTTTCCCCTCATCAATGGATTCGAATGCGGCGTCCGGGACGTCGTCCAATACTTCTTCAAAGCACTCTTCTTCTACTTCAAAAGCTCCCTCTGGAATATCCTTCTCCTGCACGGGTGTAGGAGCTCCACACTTCGGGCAGAACGCGACCTCGAGTGCAATGAACTCATCGCAGCTCGGGCAGATCTTCATGTTCTTGACAGCAGCAAGAGCTTCCCGGCACTTGGCGATTCTTTCCTTATGGGCATCGATCTCGGCGATCAATTCCATCTCTTCCTCACCGATCGTCATTGTCCCCGTCTCTACTTTCGCCAGCACACTCTCGCCGATCTTTTGGAGAAGACGCTCAATCCCCTTCTGCTCACTGTTGATCTGGGAATTGATCTTTGTGGATTCAACCAGAGAATTGGATTTATCCACCACATACTGGGTTCCCTTTGAAATCTTTTTTCCGATTGCGCTGAAAAAATCGTCTGCCATGTTTCTTTCTCCTTTCCTTGCAAGAACAAAGACATATATCACAAATGGTCTGTCCGACCAGCTCGCACGAAATGTATCTTCTTCTGAAAAGTACCGTTTTGCAGAGCATTACGGGAAATCAGCGGTAGTCCGCCCCGGGAATTCCACCGCTCCTTTCAGAGGACTTCTCTGCCTCTTCCTGTACAGATTCCGCATCGGCAGCACTGCCCGCTCCCACTGCAGCATCAGGCATGGACTCCGCAGCTTCGGGATGCTCCGGAGAATTCTCTGCAGGGGCTGCAGCCGCACTGCTCTTAGTGCCTGTTTCCGGGCTTGCAGCATCTTCTGCTGCCGATTCTATACTCTTTTCGTCTGCTGCACCCGCCTGGAGGGCCGCAGAATCTTCTTCCTCCGCTGCACTTAAGGCATCCTCAGCTTCCGCCAGCGCATTCTGTGCATCCTCGGAAACGCTCTCACCGCTCCCGGTGCTGATGCTGCTCTCTTCTTTCAGCTCATCGCGGTCTCCCAGAGTGACTGTGAGCGTGAGCTTCTCGAAGGATGCTCTCTCATCGTCAAGGAAACGGCTGACGCGCACGACTGCCTGATCGCCGCCCGAGCGGGTCGACAGCGTGTCGACCAGCATCTCTTTCGTCTCAAGGGCAATGCCGTCGAGTTCAGTGAGGATGTCTCCTTCCAGAATTCCGGCCCGGTCAGCCGGCCCGTCCTTCGTCACCTCCAGCACATAGACGCCGACGGGATATCCGTTCGCAGTGTAATCCTCAGGCATCGTCAGACAGGTAATCCCCATATAGGCTCCCTGCCCGGCGGATTGTACTGCCTCGCCCAGAGCACTCTCTGCGGACTGCGGCGGAGGTACCTCCTCCCTCGGTCTCCCGAGCACGATCTCTTCCCTGGGGCCCTTGTCCTCACGGCTGTTCGAAGACATGTCCTTCCCGCTCAGAGAAGAACGGAGGCTCGTGAGAATGGATTCCCCGGTCACTGCCGAGTAGGCCAGGACACTCACGGTGCCGAGCACCACAATGATTGCCGCTGCGGCGATCAGCAGAACCGCGATGGAACGCTTCTTACCCGGGTCCGGTCCGTCTCCGGGCGGAGTCTCGGTCGGGGTCTGGAAGCGATAAGAGTCATATTTGCTGTGATACTGGCGGTGTTCCGGCTCTACAGAAGCATAGGTTCCCTCTGTCCCGAAGTCACTGTCGTCGGTGCCATCCTGCCCGATACTGTCGTCGGTGTCGTCCTGCCCGGTACTGTCGTCGGCGCTCTCCTCGCTGCGGATGCTCCCATAGACAAAGGCAGAATCCCCGGTGCTGTCAGAGCCGTATCCGGCATCCCTTGTATCTCCGGATCCCTGCATCCCGGAACCGGCATGTGCCGAAGCATCTGAGCCGGACTCGGAATCACCGCTTTTATAAGCTCCGGATCTGGTATTGCCTGATCCATAAACATCGGAACTGATGCGATCTGTTCCATTCACTCCGGTTCCGGCACGATCTGATCCGGAATCATTTGATTCAATCGTTACGAAACCGGTATAACCTGATCCGGAATCAGCTGATCCGGGATCATCTGATCCGGAACCGTCTGATCTGTTCTTTTTATTCATCACGTCCTGTTCGTCGGTTGCGGCCCGCTCATCCAGGTCCGAACGCTCAAAAATGTCGTCCATACTCTACTTCCTTTCACAGCTTTTACGCAGGACGAAATCCTAAGACCTGTCCAAAGAAAAATAAGATCTTCGGAACAGTTCGAAAGTAAGCTCAATATAGAATAAAGGATACCTTCTAAATGTGTAAAAACCGTGAAAACAAGTGCTCAGTCCGTTCAGAGTTACGATTCACGGCCCCTCCCGTTCAGAGCCAATAATCCGGGTTACCGCTGAAGGAGCGCACGACGGACTTCGGAAGAACCTTATAGTGCCGGCCGAGGAAGAACCCCGCATAGCGGAACACGCACTGCACGTAGAACCCGGGAATGAGACCGATCCGCCCGGTCTTCCGCATCCGCCCCGACACCGCCTTCACCAGGCGCCGCCCCTCTCCGGAGGAACGGACACCGCCGAAGATCTCCGGATGCATCGCCTGAGACACCCCATTGTCAAAATTGCGCCGGAACTGCTCCATGTTGGAATAATTGTGGGAGTGATACACACAGGCATCCGCGGCATAAGCCACGCTGTAGCCGAGATGCTCGATCCTCGCCGCATAGACCATGTCCTCATTGAAGATCGCCGGGACCGTAAAGCCGCCCATTTTCCGAAACAATCTCCCCTCGTACATCGCGCACACATTGGAGCAGAAATAGGCCTTGATCCCGCATTTCTCCAGGTCCCGGAAGCTGCGCGTGCAGCTTTTCGCCGGATAATTGAACTGGCGGACGCAGCCCTCAGCGAACTGGCAGTCACTCTTCGGGAGCTGGCGGGCGTAAGCGGCCTTCACCGCCGGATCGAGAAATGCAGCCAGCAGCTCCTCCACCAGGAATTCATCCGCCGGGATGGCGTCCTGGGTCATGAAGAGCAGATAGCTTGCATCAGAAAAACCAGCGCCCATGTTTCTGGTCGCTGCGTGGTCAAACTCCGCTTTCGTTATGTGAAATACTTCCGCACACTCAATGCCCTTCACCAGATTGTCGTCCCAGTTCTTCTCCTCCGTATTGATAATGAGGATTGAGCGGACAGGTCTGGTCTGAATGGTCAGCTTACGGACAAGCTCCCGAAACGAAGCATCCGGGTGGTACGTGGGTATGATGACGTCAACTAGAGGGCCCCTCTTCATTCTTGAAGCAATCTCCATAAAAAGAATAAGTACCATCCTTCGCATTCGCGACGCGAAGGATGGTACATATCGTTGTCAGGGATCAGGGAAATGGGTCAGTCAACAACGTCCGCTTCACCGCCGGACTCTTCGATCACACTGTTCTTGACCGCGATA
The DNA here is from genome assembly GCA_902803505.1 of uncultured Lachnospiraceae bacterium. Lineage (GTDB taxonomy): Bacteria > Bacillota > Clostridia > Lachnospirales > Lachnospiraceae > Chordicoccus. The sequence continues at coordinate 5,096 of CADCQE010000100.1, forward strand.
TCGCGGCTTGCGATCGTGAGGCCCGACAGAACGGAGATGTCATTGCTGTACTCTTTCACCGTGGCGCTGCACTCGTAATCGGAATCGTCAAAGAGGAATTCATGCAGCTCCTGGACATTTGTCTCGAGTGTAACCGGAACCACGGCATCGACCCGTCTGTCTCCGATATACACATTTTTCTCAATATGCTCAAAGGGGAAGCCGGTGGTCTTCTCAATGGAGAAGCCGAACACCTGCGTCGCCAGCTTGATGATCTCCGCCGTCGAGAAGGAGGTCTTGCAGAGCGGGAACACGTCATTGATCATTCCCGTGACGGCATCGAAGCCGCGGGCTTTGGCCTTCTTGATGACCTTCTGGATGACGACGCGCTGTCTCTGCGTGCGCTTCATGTCATTGCCGGCCGTGTAGCGGATTCTCGCATAGGAGACGGCCTGCACGCCGTTGAGGTGGTATTCCCTCGGCATCTCTTCGGGTTCGATCGGAATATAATCGAGGCCGGTGACCTTGGAGGTCTCCTGGCAGTAGTTGTTCATATGAACCACTTCCTGGAAAGTCATCCAGACGTCAATCCCGCCGATGTCATCTACCAGCTTGGCGACAGCAGAGAAATCCACTACCACGATATCGTGGATGTTGAGGTCCAGGTTCTTGTTCAGCATGCTGAGAAGCTGCTTCGTGCTGCCGTTGGCATAGGCTGCATTCGCTTTGTCGTATCTTCCGGCTGCCGTTGTGGCTCCGAGCTGGGTGCCGGTCGTCTCATTGCCGCTCTCGGTGTAGTTGTAGTACTCGTTCCCGGCATATTCGGAGACCTCACTGTCGGGCTCTGAGTAGACAGCTGTATTGGACTCCGTGTGCTCGGTCACATCCGCGACGACCGTATCGTTGCCCACCACTGCCACCACTTCTGCAGTGTTGTCAGTCTCCTGCTGCTGATTGTCGTCGTAATAGGTAACGGTGTCCGCGTTCCCGCCGTTATTTGTCTCCTGAGAAGTATCCTGCGCCGGTTCAGCCGTCTGGGCGGAGCCGCCGTTGTCACTGCCGCTGTTGCTGCTTCCGCCGTCGCCGCTTCCGCTGTTGTCTTCGCTTCCGCCGCCGTTGTCACTGCTGTAGTCTTCTCCGCCACCGCCGCCTTCATCGCCGCTGTCATCGTAATAGATGATCTCATCCTCGCCGCCGCCATAGTCCTCTGAAGGCTCGTAGTAATCCTCTCCGCCACCGCCGCCTTCATCGCCGCCCTCGTCGAAGTATACGATGTCTTCTTCGCCGGCGGTGACCGTCTCGGCCACTGCTTCGCCCTCGGGCTCTTCGTCGGAGTCGCCCTGCCCGAGGCTCATGGAATAATTGTCCTGGATGTTGAGCAGCGTGTCGCGGTAGATCGAGACCATGCGCACCTTACTCGTGTCATTGTTGATACTGGCAATGATCATCGTGTCAGAGTTCGCATAATCGATCTGGTTGATGTCGCGGGTATCAATGCCCACAAGCAGGACATTCGTATAACCGCGCAAGGTCTCATTTGCCGAGATTCCTTCGTTCTCTTCCGCGGCGTCCGCATCCGCATTGGGATCCACATCCGTCCCCACATGCGTCACGGCCTCGCCGCTAAGGGTTGTCGCACCGGTGGCCTGTGCATTTTCTACACCGGCCGTATTCATCGCAGCCTGTCCCTCAAGCATCTGGGTCCCCTCCGCGACGACTGTCTGGGCGGGGGCCTGGGCTGCCGGGGCATCCACAGCTGCGGCGACAGCAGGATCCGCTGCAGCAACGGCTGTATTTACGGCAGGATCTGCCGGAGCAGCTGCATTTGCAGCAGGGTCCGCAGCAGCAACAGCCGCATTTACAGCGGGATCCGCAGCAACAGCTGTATTAACGGCAGGATCCGCAACAGCAACGGCTGCGTTCGCGGCGGGATCCGCAGCAACAGCAGTCTGCGCGGCAGCAGAAGCGTCTGCGGTCATCAAAGCCGGATCCTGCTGTACTTGTGCCGACACGGTTCCCTGTCCGGCCACCCCGCCGTTGGCAGCATTTACTGCCTCAGCTCCCTGGTTGATCACACTTGTGGCGCTGGTTCCCGCAGACTTTCCGATCTGGCCCAGGCCCTCATTGATCTTCGCATATATAAAGATGCCGCAGACCAGGGCGAGCAGAACAATCAACTCAATAAAAAACAGGATAATACTCGCCTTTTTCTTCTTCGGCTTCTTCTTTTTCTGATCTGACATACTATTTCTCCTTATAGTTGTGAACGAAATGATCTGCTGAGCAGAGCCTTTCGTTTTCCCTATATGCAGTTCATCCAGGCAATTGCTGAGATGAACCAGTATAAGAACACCAGTTTATTGCTTCCCAAACTGTTGCCGGAGACAAATTCAGTAACCTGCATCCGGCGCTCTCCCGCCGGATCCCGGAACAAAACTCAGCTCCTGTTATCAATATGCATTTTTGTTGACAAATCCCCGGAACACGGTAAGGACCAGGATCTTGAAATCCAGTCCCATCGTCCAGTTCTCTATGTAATAGAGGTCGTACTCGATCCGCTTCCTTATGGAGGTGTCCCCTCTGAGACCGTGGATCTGGGCCCAGCCGGTCATTCCCGGCCGCACCTGGTGCTTGATCATGTAGCGGGGGATCTCCTCCTGAAATTTTTCAACAAAGAACGGCCGCTCCGGTCTCGGACCCACCAGAGACATGTCTCCTTTTAACACGTTAAAGAGCTGAGGAAGCTCATCGATGCTGAGCTTTCTCATGATTCTTCCGACCTTCGTCACCCGGGGGTCATTCCGCGTCGTCCACCTGCGCAGTTCCTTGAACCTGTCCTGAACCACCATGGAACGGAATTTATACATCATAAAGGGCTTGTTTCTGAGCCCCACTCTCTCCTGCTTATAGATCAAGGGTCCGGGTGAGGTCGCCTTGACCAGGATTGCAAAGATCAACATCACCGGAGAGAACAGCACGATGCACACGATACTGCCGAGAATATCAAAGATCCGCTTGATCGTAGCCGGAAATGAATTCGACAGCGGGACATAGCGGATGTTGATGACCGGGAGTCCCTGGATATCCTCCGTGTACGGCTTCGTCGGAATGATGTTGTTGTAGTCCGGTATGAACTTTGTGTGGACACCGGACTTCTCACACAGCGCTACAATTTCCTCAAGTCTTGAATACTGTGACAGTCCGAGCGTAATGGCGATCTCATCCAAATGATTCTCCGGCAGGATCACCATAAGGTTATCGATGCGCCCGAGAACTTTGATGCCCTTGTATTCTGTCCCCGATGTAATGCGGTCGTCTAAGATTCCCCGGATCCGGTATCCCCATTCCGGGTTCGCCAGAACCCTGTCGATATACTCTTCCGCTGCACGACTGTAACCCACAAGCAAAATACTGCGGGAGTAGCGTCCCTGCCTCCGCAGCTGCTTCATGAACTCACCGATCGCAAGGCGGACAATGATGTCCACTACTGCATTGATCGTGAAGAAATAGGCAAGCATGGATCGCGACCAGTCCATCTGGCGGGTCATGAACAGGAGCAGGATGAAGATCAGGTATCCGAGCAGGTTCGCCGTAATGATGTTGCCGATCTCGGAGCGCCTTCCCTTCATGCGGTTCGAGTTGTATTGACCGCAGGCCATGTAAAGCACCAGCATCACCGGGACAACAAAGAAGAGAGCCAGCATATACGTCCCGTAGGACACACTCTCCACCGAATCTCCCGAAAACAACTGGCTGCGGAATTTTAAATACCAGCCCAGCCAGTAGGAGCTGGCCGTAATGACCGCATCGATGAGAGCAAGAAGTCGGTTAAAATACTTCTGATTTTCTTCTATCAATCCCTTACCCTCTCACCTTTCCGCATACAATATTTTAATATACTATATCGGGTTATATTTGGCAAGGGTTGCATCATGCCTCACAGAAACCTCCGCAGCACATTTCCCCACATCTCCATCTGGATCCGGACGTAATTCGGGAGGTACTTCCGCTTAAAAGGAATGTGCCGGCCCTCTTTCGCGCCTTCGGCGCTCATGCGGAAGCCCTGCCCTATGCCAAGGAGGTACTCCTTCCCATACCCTTTCATTGCAAAGAAGATCGCCTTCACCGTGAAGCCGGGTATGAGGAGCGGCAGATTCAGAAGGATCTGGCCGAGGGGCATGTTCTTGGAGATCAGGTAAATGCTGTTGCGGGAGGTGTTCTTCACCTTAAAGAGATTGTAGACGGAGCCGCTGGAGGCGCTGCCGACGTGGCGCACTCTCGCAGTGGGCACAAAGATGTTGCGGTAGCCGTAGATCCGGGCGCGCCAGCCGATGTCGCAGTCCTCGAGATAGGCAAAATGCCGCTCGTCGAAGGGCCCGATCTTCCGAAGAAGAGACATGCGGTAGATCGCAGCACCGGCGCAGGCGAAGAAGACGGGCTCCTCTTTCGTAAAAAGAGTCTCCTCTTTGCCCTTTCCCCTGGCAAAGGCCCAGCCGAGGGAGCAGTAGAGATCGCCCGCGTCGTCTATGAGCGCGGGATTGCTCATTTTCAGCATCTTGGCCTGGGCGGAGAAGATCCGCCGGTCCTTCTCCATCGCCATGACGAGCTCCGCGATGAAATCCTCCTCCGCCTCCGTGTCATTGTTGAGGAGCACGCAGTAGTCCATCTTCTTCGACATCCGAATGCCGGTGTTGACGGCGCCGCAGAAGCCGGTATTGGTCCCGAGGCAGACCAGCTCCACCTCGGGGAATTGCTCCCGCACAAGCTCGGCACTGCCGTCGGTGGACCCGTTGTCCACCACAATGACCCTGTCCGGCGGCAGGCTCTGGGAGCGCATGGCCCGAAGGCATGCCTCAATATATTCGATTCCGTTGTAGTTCGGTATCACTACCGATGTACTTGCAGACATAAAGCGAACCAGTCTCTTTCTTCCTCAGACCTTCAGGGAGTAATTCCATTTTTTCAGGGAGAGGTTCGGGTTATAGTTGGGATCTCCGTCTTTCAGGAGCTTCAGGTGGTGAGTCCGGAAATACTCGATCTCGTCCTGGAAGCGCCTCACTTTCTCCGGGGTGTCCTCCGGGCCCCGGGTGCGGGACTCGTCGTGGTAGAGCTCAGCGAAGGGGTCGTAGACGATGCGGTATCCCAGCTGCCCGACACGGATGCAGAGATCCACATCATTAAATGCTACTGTCAGCTCCTTCTCAAATCCCCCGGCTCTCTCAAAGGCCTCGCGCTTCATGAGCATGCAGGCGGCAGTCACGGCCGTCAGATCCTGCATGATGGCGGATTTGTGGAGATATCCGCCCCTGCCCCGGGGCAGATCCACGAACATAGAGCCCGCGATACCGCCGATGCCGACGACGATGCCGGCGCTCTGGATGCGGTTGTCCGGGTAATAGAGCCTGGCCCCCACGGCGCCCACGTCCTCCCGCATGCAGACGCCGAGCATCTCGGTCAGCCAGTCCGTGGAGATCGATCCCCTGACATCATTATTGAGAAACAGCAGATAATCGCCGGTGGCGAAGCGGACCCCGTAGTTGTTGATCAGAGAATAATTGAAGGGCTTCTTCCAGCGGACCAGCTTCACCTGCTCCATCTGGGACAGCTTCCGGTAATACTCAAACGTGGATCTCTCGCTGCTGCCATTTTCCACAATGATGATCTCCAGATTCGGGTAGCCCGTGTCGAGGAGAGATTCCACACAGCTCGTAAGGGCGTCCACCTGGTCCTTATTCGGGATGATCACCGACACCCGCGGCTCTCCCACAACGGGGTAGCGCACGCGGTAGAATCCGAAATCCTGCAGATGCTCCACTTTGCCCTCATGGCCCATGCGGCGGAGATTGCCCTCGATGGCCCGCGCGCCGGCCTCATAAGCATAGGTCTTGCTCAAAGGATTGTCCGCGGTGGAGGCCTCGTGGGTCCTCCAGTGGTAGAGCACACGCGGCACCCGCACGATCTTCTCCGCCTTCTCCGTGCAGCGGAAGATGAAATCGTAGTCCTGCGCGCCGCTCATGGAGGGATCGAAGCCGCCGGCCTTCTCTGCCAGGGTCTTCTTCACAACAAGAAAATGCGTAATATAGTTGTTGGACCTTAAGAGATCCAGGTTGAATTCCGGTTTAAAATGGGGCTGGTAGTACTTCGACCGGTCTGCGGTCACCTTGTCCTCGTCCGTGTAGAGGAGGTCCGCGCCCTTCTCCACAACGGCATTTGCGATCTCGTAGAGCGCATCCAGTTCAAGGAAATCATCGTGGTCCAGGAAGCCCACATAGCTGCCCGTCGCAGCTTCGAGCGCGAGATTGGTGTTCTCGGCAATGCCGTAATTCTTCTCAAGGGCCACATAGCGGATCCGCTTGTCCTCCTCCGCGTAGACAGCGGAGAGCTCGGCCACGGTGCGGCTCCTCTTCGCCCCTTTCTTCTGGTGCTCCTGCGCCTCCGACGCACCCGCGTCCGCGATCACCAGCTCCCAGTTCTCATAGCTCTGGTGCCGCACCGATTCCAGCATCTGCACGAAGAAGCGCTCCGGTGTGTGATAGGCCGGGACCAGAATCGAGATCTTCGGGCCGTTCCGCGGCGGATTGTTCCTCTGCTTTTTCAGGACGTCATCATTGGCCTTGTGCTGGGCAAACCAGGGGCCGTAAGGAACATCCTCCGGCTCCATGCGCTCCAGAAGGTGGTTCATGAACTCCTTCGTCCCGAAATGCTTCCAGTACAGGAAGGCCTTCTTCACTTTATAGGGAGTAATCGGAATGTGCATAGCCGTCTCCTAACGGGCAGTTCCCCTGCCTTCTTCAGCCGATCTTTCGTCTTTGGAACACCGGGGACGCTTCCCCTGCCTTCTTCAGCCGATATAGAAATGAAACACAGTGTCAAGCAGAATATTCATCATGATGCAGGCGCAGAAGGTGCAGCCGGCACCCGCCAGCACCCGCTCGGTCCCCTGCTTCTTCCCGTTTCCCGCCGGGAGGATCCGCGCGATCTCTCCGAAGCCCGCGGTAAGCAGGCAGCCAAGGGGAAGGACACATGGCAAAATATAGCGCCCCTGGGGCTGAAAGTCAACGTTATAGGAGTAATACACCGCCAGGGCGAGCACGATGAGGAGCGCAAGGACGGTGGAGATCCAGAACGCCGTCCTCTTCTTCTCCACGGCACTCTCACTCTTCTTAGCGAGAATCCGGCGGATTCCGGCCGCAAGTGCCCCGAGCAGCCCGACTCCCAGAAAGCCTTTATAAAGCACATATACAAAATGCTTGGCGCGCAGGGAATAGGCCGAGAACATCGCAATGAAGCTGCGCAGGGTCTTGCGGATCCACTCGCGGGTTGTCAGCATTTCCCAAAGAGAAATTCCCTCTTTTTTCGGGCTCGACACCTGGGAGGGCTTGTAGCCGTCCTGCGCATAGAGCTCCGCGTACTCGTTGAGGGTCCTCCTGGCCAGGATGTCGCCTTTGTAGAGGATGGCGTTCCGGATGAACCACCATCCGCAGACCGCAAGCGTGAGGCAGACAATGAGAGCCGTCGTGCGGGCGGTCTCGCGCTTGTCCCGTCTTCCCAGAGAGATCGTGTAGAAGAACAGCGGGATGCTCATCAGGATAAATCCATAGCAGTTGTAATAGGTGAGGGCGCACAGCCCCATTGCGACAGACAGCCCTGCCGCGTCCCTTGTCCTCCAGTCGTGCTCGCAGCCGCTGGCCCAGAAATAGAGGATCATGGAGGTCGTCATAATCGCCATCGCATCGCTGTTGATATAGGTATTGATAAATGCGAGCTCCGGCAGGAAGGCGACAAAGACCGGGAGCAGGTAGCGAATCGGGCGCTTCTTCCACATAAGGCCCGCGAGCCTGTAAGCGAAGAACACGGTCAGGGTGCCGCTCACAACGCTGACCATCCGGGCCAACAGCACGAGCTGCATCCAGGAAGGATGTGCAATGCGCGAGAAGACGAACTCCAGATAGCCTCCGATGATGTAGGGAAGAATCGGGTAATAGGCGTAGGAGAAGCCCCAGATCGTATTGCGGACCGCAGGGTCGTAGCCGGCCGGCAGCACACCTTTCCGGCAGATGTAATAGACCACGTCGTGATGCATCGCCTCATCGGGTCCCTCCGCAAAGGGCGTGATTGCGGCCCAATAAAAATAGAGGCAGAAGGCCGCCGCACAGAGGGCAATCACAAAGAGTCTCTCCTTGCGCCTCCCCTCTTCCATCAAAAATGCCGCGAAGAGAAAGGATGCCAGCCCCATAGCCGCCAGATAAGGAAATGTGAGCGTCCCCCTCACGTCCCGGAGAAAGGGAATCCCCGCCGCGATTGAGACCGCAGTCCAGATCAGCAGCGCGCCGGTAAAAGCGAGGGCATCTCTCTTCCGGCTGACCATCACGAAGAGCAGGAGACAGCAGAATGAGACGAGAAGGAACAGAGGGAGATTGCCGGCCTGCCTCGGATTCAAAGTGATGTGATCCAGGCGGACATAGGATTTTGTATTATTGAAGAAATCCACGCGCACCCGCCTGACAGGCTTCAATGTGTCAAAATAGACCCGGTTGAGCCCCAGCTCCATCTGTACCTGGATGCAGTCCTGCTCGTTGAAGCCGCTGCCCGCATCGAAGTAGATCTCCATCGTGTACTCGGGGAAATTCTTGTTGTGCTTCTGGGCGACAACATCG
>CADCQE010000101.1 GCA_902803505.1 uncultured Lachnospiraceae bacterium
GGAGCAGAATATCTTAATTCTATGCAGTAATCAGTTTCCTGATCACCAACTCATTCTCTTTGACGCATACATCGATCTTTTCACCGACCATAAACCCAGCCTCTGCCAGCCATCTGGCATTCAGGTTGATTTGCGGTTTTGCCACTCTGTGGCCGTTTTCTCCCAGGTAATCACCATACCCGCCAACAGTCAGATATCGATGGCCCTTATCCTCCCCGGTGGCTGCGGGGACGATCTCAACCTCTTCAGTTACAGTAGTCGTTGTCTTTCTTGATACCAGTTTCGCCATGCATTGTCCTCCTTCTGATCAGAATGATAGGTTTGGTAATGTTTGTGCCGGACGGCACGGGACGCCGGAACCCTCTCCAGTCGAAATGAGATAAAAGACCTTCCGGAGATCCCGGAAGGATTAAGACTGAGTATAAACTCATATTGATTGAAAAGCAAGATGGGATGATAGCAGAATCATTTTCTCGACCTGCCCAAATAGCAGAATCGTTTTCTCGTTTGCCCATTATAAGAATATTAGCCACAACCCTCGATTTCAGGGACTGTGGATATGTTCCCGTCTACATACAGAGCGAGGCTCCCACCACCTATAGTAGATTCTGCCAGGGTGGCGAGAAGCCCCTGTTTTCAGTACTTTTCAGCCAAAGCTGGTCACTTATGTGTTAGTAGACAGACGGTCTCGACGTGTTCTGTAAAAGGAAATAAATCCACCCCCTGCACCTCTTTCACCCGGTATCCTCTGGCCCGAAACCTTTTGAGGTCGCGGGTAAGGGTTTCTGGATTGCAAGAGACATAGACAATTCTGTCCGGTGCAAGACGCGCGGCAGTGTCGATGAAGCGGGGCGTGGTACCGCTTCTCGGAGGATCCAGGATCAGAACGTCAGGATGAAACATTTTCTCTGCATCCTTCTTCTGCAGACGGTCCGGCGCTCCCCTTCTCCCGGAAGCTGCTTTTGTCGACAGCATCTCCATATAATCTGTCGCATCCATCTTCACGAAACGAATATTCCGGACTTCGTTGCGGCGGGCATTCCAGATGGCGTCGCGAACGGCGTCTCCGTTCAGTTCCACGCCAGTGACTTCGCCGGCCCGCCGTGCTGCAATGATGCCGATGGTTCCGGTGCCGCAGTAGGCGTCGAGAACCTGTTCCTTGCCGGACAGACCCGCATATCTGAGAGCCGTCTCATAGAGCTTTTGGGTCTGAAGCGGGTTCACCTGATAAAAAGATCCGGGTGAGAGCCGGAACGTGCACCCGCAGAGACTGTCTTCGATAAAGCCCTTGCCGTACAGTGTGATGTTCCGCTCACCCAGAACCATGGATGTGCGCCTGTCATTGACGTTAAGAATGATCGTACTGACCTGCGGAAAACGCTCCCGCAATGCTCTTACAAAGTTCTGCTTCGATGGAAACACCGGGCTGGCACACACCAGGGTCACCATATACTGGCCCGTTGCGAACCCGCGCCGGATCTGGACATGCCGAAGAAGTCCGTGTCCGCTGTCCTCATCATAGACACGGATGTGAAAAGACCGCAGCAGGGAGAAGATCACAGATGCGATCTCGTCCGCCGTCTCATCTTCGATCATGCAGGACGGCGTCTTCACAATGAAGTGCGAGTCCTTCTCATACCTGCCCATTACCGGATTCCCCTTCCGGTCCAGCCCAAAGGCAGCATTCACTTTGCAGCGATAATGCAGAGGATCCTTCATTCCGAGAATCGGGTGAATCTCATCAGCTAGTCCCGAAAGCAGTTTCTTAAGCTTCCGGTCCTTCTGCCTGAGCTGTTCTTCATAGCGGATCCCCTGAAGGTCGCAACCCCCGCAGCTTGCAGCGACAGGGCATATTCCGGAAAGCCGGCTGTGGGTCCCTGCAGCTTCCTTATTCGTTCCAGCCTTCTGCTCCCTCATCTCTTCTTCCTGTGTCCGGTGATCATTCCCTCTACTTCTTCTTTATGGGCACTGACATACACACCGCAAAGAAACACCACAGCTGTCCAGAAAAGGCCGAACAACAGCTTGTGCTTTGTCTTCTTGAACTTCTTTTTGATCTTCTTTGCTGTCTTTTTATTCATAGATTCCACCTCTCCGTGTTCTTTCGCAATGATTCAGCGCCCAGGGACTTAAGGGCGCTACGCGCTCCTCCTCGTGTTCAGTCAGAAGCCCTACCCTTCACGCGTTGCTCTCTCTTTTTATCTCATAAAAATGGATATGGGCGTCACGAATGCGATGCAGCATACGATACCTCGATCTCATGCGAATGACCTCGATTCCCACGGTCTGCGTCTCCCACAAACAGAATACCCCGATATTTGCCAAAGCAACCAGGAAGGGATTGGCCTGGGATCCCCTGAACAGATAGATCCAGATAAGAATACAGAAAAAGCTGACTATGGCAAGAATGCCCGCAAGAAAATAATGCTGATTCAGATACTTACCGTCGATCCGTATTTCATCTTCATAATGCTCCCAAAACAGTTCTTCAAACTTCTCTCTGATCACCGAAGGAGTTTTCTCAGTATAAATGTTGATCGTCAATTCCTTTCCAGTATCATCTCTCTCCGCAAACCGCTCAACGGCAGCGTAGATGTGCTCATTGAGCTCATTGTGCGGGCCCAGTACCATCGTGTCGAAGAGCTGATATTTGGTGAGCTGCAGATCCAGCTCCTTATATGAGCCCCTTTTTCTTCTATTTATTATCGCCTTAGGATTGATATTCATAAGTGGCTCTTTTCCTGGCCTTCCTCCTGTTTTTTCGAGCAGCCAACGATTCTATTCTTTTAGGAATATTTTGTTTCAAACTCATCGACCGGAATCGGACGTGAGAAGAAATATCCCTGGAAATGGTTACAGCCCATCTCTGTCAGTGTGCGGAGCTGCTGCTCTGTCTCCACGCCTTCCGTAATCACGTCCATCCCCAATGAATCCGCCATTCTGATCACGGATTGCAGAATAATCCGGCTCCGTTCATTTTCCTCGATCTCCTTTAGGAAGCTCATATCGATCTTCAGGACATCCGCATTGACGTCCTTCAGTAAGGTCAGTGTCGAATTGTCTTTACCAAAGTCATCAATCTCCACAAGGAAGCCCTTCTGGCGGAGCTCGGATACAACAGTATCACATTTGTCCCCTCTGCCAAGAAGCGCAGTCTCTGTGATCTCCAGCCTGAGCATTCGGCTGTCCACACCGTATTGTTCCACAAGCTCTGTCATCTCTTCAGCCACATCGACACTGTAAAAATCTTTTGCAGAAACATTGACAGAGAGAGTCAGCTTGCATTGATCTGTTGTCTTCCATTTGCTGAGCTGCTTCACAGCAAGCTCCCACATGTAGCGGTCAAGCTTGTGGATCAGTCCGGCCGTCTCCAAAGTTTCAATGAAAGCACCCGGCATCAGCATGCTGCCGTCCGGCCTGTGCCATCTCACCAATGCCTCTGCTCCGAGTACGCTTCCGTCTCTCCTGACCAGCGGCTGCAGATACATTTTAAATTGTCTATCGCGAAGAGCCTCTTCAAAGCTCCCGAGCACGGTCTGCTCAAGAAGGATCTCTTGAAGGATGGAATCATCAAAATAAGCCACGGTTCGGGTCAGGTCCTCACGGATTGTGCGCAGTGCCGAGTTTGCGCGCCCGCACATCACGGATACGGGAATGGATGGATCTTCGATCTCGTAAACACCAAAATGAATATAGAGCTTGTAGATTCCGCTGTTATAGCTTTCTGCAAGTGCCTTCGCGACGTTCGACAGACTCTCTTCTTCGTACTTACTCTTGGGCTGCAGCACCGCAAATTGGTCTCCGCCGAGTCTTCCGCACAATCCCCTCGAGGATTCGGAGATCTCTCTTAGCAGCGACGCTGTTTTTGCAAGGATCTCATTTCCCTTCTGGTCGCCAAACAAATTGTTGACCAATCTGAAATTCATAATATTGCCGGTGATCATCACCCAGGAAGTGCCCGGAGTGTTATGGATCATCCCACGGGACAGCTCATAGAAGGCGTCCGCGTTGAGCACATTTGTCAAGCTGTCGTGATGGGCGAGGTAATGAGCCGCCCTGGTGCCCACATTTTCTGCTTCTCTGTCATTTGCCGGAACCTTGCTCTCCTTCTCGACATTCACCAGCTCTACAACTGCATCGTATACGCTGCCATTTTCAAGCTTCAGCTTCACGGGGTTCGACTGCACAAAGTAGTAATGATCTTTGAAATGCTCCGCCTTCTCCTGATGGCATCCGGTTCTGCAGGCCATGGCGCTGGAGCAGTTGATGCATTTTTGCTCTGCATTCCATATGCCATAGCAGCTCTCGTTCATATTGATCTTTCCGTCATCCTGAAGCTCAATGACGCGGCACTCGATGGGGTCCACGGCGCGGACAAGAGAATATTTTCCGGACATTTCCTTCAGAAACGCTTTGAGTTCATCGACGGTATACTCCGCCGCCTTCATCTGCGGCTGAGCCATTCCGGCTCCGGCTGCGACGGCACGGTTTTTATGTCTCTTTGTTTCATACATTTTCTCATCTGCCCTGGAGATGAGCTTCCGCAGCTGGTCAGAGTCAGTCAGCACAGCACGGACAAAGCCGATCGAGAAGCTTGCCTTAGTGGCCGCATCAATCGCCGGCTTATTCTGTTTCACGTATTCCAGCTTTTCATTGAACTCTGAGTCGGAGACATTCGGCAGGATGACAAGAAATTCATCGCCGCCGTAGCGATAGCAGAATTCCTTTCCAAATGTCTCTGAGAGCAGCCTGCCGGTCTCCTGAAGAACCCGGTCTCCCGCCTCATGGCCGCGGGTATCATTTATCAGTTTGAAATCATTGAGGTCCAGCATCACGACCGTCACTTCATTTCCCAGAAATGTGTCATAATCACGTCTCAGAGCCAGACGGTTTCCTACTCCTGTAAGAGCATCTATATAAGCCATATCATTCAGGTTCTTGATATAGATATTCAGGTTCGTGATGAGTTTTTTGAAGGATGCCGTGAGGACACCGACCTCGTCCTTTTTGTCGTAATCCAGTTCGGTATCGTAATAGCCTTCGCTGATCTGTTCCGCAGCTTTTGTCAACTTCTGAAGCGGTCTGGTGATTCGCCCCACGAATGTCATGATAAGAACAATAAATAGAGCCAGCAGGATTGAAAAGATAAGAGCGATCTCAATGTTCCACTTATGCCAGGCCGCATTGATCTCGCGGACAGGAACCGTGACATTCAGACGCATTCCATTGCTTAAGGGGAGCCAGGCAGCCTGCTTCTCAGTGCCTTCGAAGGAATAGCGGATGAACTTGTCATTACTCAAAAGACCGTCCGGCACCTTAGGCTGCGTCTCCATTGTCGCAACATCCATGCGGGGGTGATAGATGATCGTTCCCTCAGCATCGTTAAGGAACGCATATCCATTGTCATAGAGAGTAATGTGATTCACGACCTCCGCCATCATAGAATAGTCGATCTCAATCCCAATGAC
>CADCQE010000102.1 GCA_902803505.1 uncultured Lachnospiraceae bacterium
AACCTTAGTAATTGCCGAAGGCAATTGCTTAGATTAACTGCATATAGGGAAAACGAAAGCTTCTGCGCAGCAGATAATTTCGTTAACAGCTATAAATCTGCTGACCGGCAGAAATCATATGCGGAGGAGAGAGAGATGAGACGTTTTATAGAGAAATACACACACACCAACTTAATGCTTCGCATCGTCATCGGACTTGTCATCGGTACAGTTCTTGGCTTTCTGGTCCCGGGCTTAGGCGCCATTATGATCCTCGGAGATCTCTTTGTCGGTGCGCTCAAAGCAATGGCTCCGATTCTGGTCTTCGTCCTTGTTGTCTCTTCCCTTGTAGAGGGAAAAAAGGATTCGACGGCCGCTTTGGCAAGGTCATTGCCCTGTATCTGATCTCAACACTTCTGGCAGGGGTTGTGGCAGTGATTATGAGCTTTCTCTTCCCCCTCACGATAAAATTACCGGACGCTGCTGATATCAGCTCAGCTCCTTCCGGGGTCGGAGAGGTATTGCGGTCACTCCTTGTCAATATGGTCAGCAATCCTGTAAATGCCATTTCAACTTCCAACTACATCAGCATCCTGTTCTGGGCCGTGCTGCTCGGTGTGATCCTCAATAAAACTGCAAGTGAGGCCACAAGGCAGGTTCTTGCAGATATCACCGCTGCCGTATCTGCAATCGTCGCCGGCATCATTCAATTTGCTCCCTTCGGGATCATGGGCCTGATTTACAGAACAATTTCAACGAGCGGAGTGTCCATTTTTATTGATTATGGAAAGCTGCTGCTTCTTCTGGTCTCGACTATGCTCATTGTAGGATTGGTCCTGAATCCGCTCCTGGTATTCCTCATGCTCAGGACGAATCCATATCCCCTGGTATTCCGCTGTATAAAAGAGAGCGCCTTTATGGCCTTTTTCGTGCGCTCATCAGCAGCCAACATTCCTGTCAACATGGAGCTCTGCAGAAAGCTCGGTCTCGATGAAGATGTCTATTCGGTCTCCATTCCCCTCGGTTCCACGATCAATATGGACGGTGCCGCAGTTGTCATCACAATTATGACCTTGGCAGCCACCAATACTGTGGGGATCTCTGTCGATATTCCCTCTGCGATTGTCCTGTGCTTCCTGGCGACACTGGCCGCCTGCGGAGCTTCAGGCATCGCCGGCGGCTCTCTCCTCCTGATTCCACTGGCCTGCTCTCTGTTCGGAATTCAAGCCGATGTGGCGATGGCGGTGGTGGGGGTCGGCTACATCATCAATGTGGTCCAGGATTCCTTCGAAACAGCTCTCAACTCCTCCGGAGACGTCCTGTTTACTGCAACCGCGGAGTATCACTCTTGGAAGAAGCAGGGAAAGAGCCTGCCTGTCTTCTTGGGCGGCACCACTAAGACCGAAATCTGAGATACAGCACACAGGAAAGAAATAAGGACGGTTCTTTTTGCGGCATCCGAAAAATGTCGTAAAAAGAACCGTCCCCTTATGCGGCTTCCTAAATTGTCACTCTGACCCGCTCTTCATGCCCCTGCCTTACTTTTTGATGTGCTGGCAGAGGTCAAAGATAAAGCCTGAGGGTGATACCATGACTGCAGACTTGTTGCTCTTCGTTTCGACCGAGCGGTTCTCTCCCATGAGATTCTTAAATCCCTTTTCACTAAGGAACGCATACGCCTCATCAAAATCATCCACGTTCATGCGGATGAGCGTCATATCGCGCGGGAGCTTGCTCTGAGCAATGTCAACATAAAATCCATTCGGATCTTTCATCCTGACACTGGTGACGCGCTTCTCCTCCGAGGTGCCGTTCTCAGGCCCCACAACGATTGTGTGGCGGCGCACAAAACCAAGCGTTTCAAAAAGAGCGATGGCCGCATCCGCATCCTTCGTTACAATCAGCGGGTTAAATGTTGTAATCTTCATTGTACTTACCTCTTCCTTGTCATTTGTAGCAATATTCCGTCTCCTGACGGCGACGTTCAATCCAGAATAAGTATATCATCAATCCCGGGCCAGTGAAACAGCTCTCTCAGTCCGGCCCGAGCTTATGCCTTCTGGCAAAAACGGTTGAGAGCATTTCCAGTCCGAGAATGCGGACATGAAATACGAAATGTTGAAACGGATTAAACATGAGCATGACCGCGAGCGCAACGGTAATCGCCGAGAAGATCATTCTTATGACAGAAAAATCCCTCCTTGCATAGGAATCCGAAAGTTCCTCTGCCACTTCATACAGCGACATCATGGCCCAGATCGCTCCGATCGCACCAAGAGACGCGCTATTGTGATAGAGGATTGCAATTCCAAGGACAATATCTATGAGAATCCAGCCGACCTTGACATTGGACGCATGCCCGTATTTCAAAACTACGACAGCGCCAATGATCCCGCGGGCGATCAAGCCGAATCCAAGCATATAGGGAACGGCATTTGTAAGCTGTACGGGAAAGAGAATCAGTAAGACGCCCATAGCGCCGTACAGAAAAGCGATCCAGTTCTTCTCCAGGTCGACTGCGTCTCGGAGTGTACTGATAAGATGATCCATATCACACCTTCCTTTTGTCGTTGACGAAAGAATCTGCCGTCCGGTGCTGTCATTTGCCTGGCAGTGCAATCTGCAGAAAGCGCTCCACGCAGGAAGCCGCCTCCGGAATGTTCTCCATTCCCGTATCCCCGAGTTCAATCAGTTTGTTGCTTCCATGGTAATCGCTCCCCGCCGTCACATACAGATCATAGCGATCCGCATACTCCAGCATCTGCCTGATCAGTTTTGGGGAGAATCCCGAGTAAAAGGCTTCCACACCCTGCAGCCCGTATCCGATCAGGTATTTCAGCCTGTTCTCCATCTCCTCCCCCAGGATCAGCTGGTCTCCGCTGCCGTAGAAGGGATGAGCCAGCACCGGGATCCCGCCTGCAGCAAGAATTCCGGAGATCGCCTCCCCGGGCTTAACATACTCACTGTGAAGATGAAGCTTGTTGATGTATTTTTGGATCGCAATCTCCTTGGTCAGGGCATATCCGTATTTTACCATCAGCAGCCCGATATGCGGCTTTCCCGGGTTGTCCATCGACAGGAGATGCCGGATCTCTTCTTCCGGAAAGTCAAATCCAAATTTATCTTTGATAAAATCGAGCCGTGCCTTCACTTTCTTCATCCGGAGACTGTGTCCCTTGTCGACTATGTTGTGAATGGATTCCGACTCCGGATCATAGGCATACCCCAATATGTGATACTGCCCCCCCGCATCCTTGCAGGAGAACTCTACACCGCAGATAAAGTCAGGGTCTCCTTCCTTCAGGCAGTTCCGGACAATCCTGCAGCCCTTAATCGCATCATGGTCCGTGACCGAGAACACCGTGATGCCCGCATCCTTGACATGTTCCACAATCTCCTCCGGCAGATCACTGCCGTCGGAGACCTTTGTATGCATATGCAGATCAATTTTTCTCTTCATGAATGTTCAATCCCTCATAGATTTCCCAGTATATCGTTCTTTTCACCTCCCGGTCCGCATCTAGGCTCCGAAGGGACAGGGCACATCGGATGGTAGGATTATGCCATCTGCTGTCGTTCTTGTCAAAGCCTCTTAAGCAGACGGATCCGCTCGTAAACAGGCCGTCATCCCTGCCCTATGCGAACCATCCGCTGGGTAATATTCCGCCAAAGGTAGGTGAAGATGCCGAGATCTCTGCTGAGCGTCTGCGGAAGGGTAGGCACCCGGTCGTACAGAAGCTCCAGATATTCATCCTTCTCACCGCAGTAATCAAGAATCTCTATGGTCTGGCTGTTCCTGGCCTTACTCGCTGATTCCAGGACACCGGTCACCACACCCTTCAGTCTGACCTTGTAATCGGAGCTGTGAAATGACAGCATCCGGCATATTCTTTCGTATCACCGGTATGACCTCTTCGCTGTAGCGCACGATGTCGGACCAGTCCGTCCTTCCGTTCGGTTCATTGCAGATCTCAAAGATCAGGTTCGGACAATCCGCATACCTGGCGGAAATCATGTCAAAAAAATCCAAAGCCTCTTCTATGTTCTCATTCGGATTCGAATCTTCCAGGATGTGCCAGTCCGCAATGACATACAGGTCCGCCGCCGCAGCCGCCCGGATCCCTTTTTCAAGGAGCTCAAGACTCGCCGTTTTTTCTTTCTCACTGCTGCAGTAATTACTTGAGTACATAGCAAGCCGGATCACATTGCAATTCCAGTCCTCAGAGATCTGCTGAAACAGCTCCTCATTGATAAAATCCGGAAACCAGGTGAGTCCGTGTGTGCTCGGGCCGCGCAGCTGAACGGGCGTTCCATTCTCATCGGCCAGCTGTTCTGCCTCCACGTGAAGCCTTCCGTTTGAGGAAGGGCGGGCAATCACGGCTTCCGCCGAAACGGGTTCTGTCTCCGAAGCACAGACAGGGCGGCCCGTCGGCAGGACAGCGGCCAGGATCAGGATCATTATGAAAACCATTCTGCATATCCGTGAGCACAGACTTCTCTTCTTACTACGCATATGGTCCCTTCCTTCCGAAAAACGCCGGGTATTTCTCATATTGATTTTTTATTATACCACAAGTCCATATGAGAGTTCATCTTGTACTTGTTGAGAGACTGAGCGGCGTGCTATGCTAAGGGAACCGATCTTTGTCCCACATCCCGCGCTTCTGCCTGAGATCCGGGGCTTGATATAATCGAAAGGAATCTGCAAATGCATAAAGAGTATTTAATGGGAAATGAGGCCATCGCCATCGGTGCACTGGCGGCCGGTGTCAACTTCGCGGCGGGGTACCCCGGGACCCCTTCGACGGAAGTTCTGGAGACGGTCGCGGCAAGAAATCCCGGAAATGTATACGTTGAATGGTCCGTCAATGAAAAAGCGGCTATGGAGGCGGCTGCGGGGGCTTCGTACGCAGGAGCCAGAACCCTGGTGACCATGAAGCAGGTGGGTTTGAATGTCGCCTGCGATCCCCTGATGTCTCTGGAGTATATCGGCATTAAGGGCGGCATGGTGATCATGACGGCGGATGACCCGGGCCCGATCTCTTCCCAGACAGAGCAGGACACAAGAACCTTCGCAATGTTCTCCAAGGTACCTGTATTTGATCCCTCCTCGGTGGAAGAAGCATTTCTGATGATCCAGGAAGCCTTCGACTTCTCAGAAGAATGGAAGACCCCTGTCCTCTTCCGTGCGACGACGAGAGTGGACCACGGATATGAATCCATTGCGGTTCCCGAGCCTTCGGAATACAGAACCCACCGCTGGGAGGGTTTTATGAAAGACGCTTCCAGATGGGTGATCTTCCCGAAGCTCTCCGTAATCAATCACGCTAAGATTGAAGAGAGAAACGCGGCCCTGTCAGCGCAGCTGTCGGAATACAGCCGCAACTTTATTCTCCCGGCTTCCGGTACTTACAGCACCGCAGAGGCCGGGAAGAGAAAAGCAGTTGCCACACATGGGATCAATTACACCTATGTCTGTGACGTATTTGCCGGAGCAGACAGGCCGGAAATCCTCCGCGTGGGTGTGCCCTTCCCCTTCCCGGAGCAGCTGGCCCTTACCTTCCTGCGCGGCAAGGATGAGATTCTATGTGTAGAGGAGCTGGATCCCGTGATCGAGCGCGGTCTTCTCCATGTCTGCGGAAAATATCACCTGGATGTGCGGATCCGCGGTAAGCTCTCCCAAGATGCGCCGTTGTCCGGAGAGAACGACGTCGACCGGGTCGGCGGGATGCTGGCCGCATTTTTCGAAAACAACGCCCTCCTTGCCCCCACCCCTTCTCTCCCCGAGGCCCCGCCTCTCCCCGTCAGGCCGCCTGTCCTCTGTGCGGGATGCCCCCACCGCGCATCCTTCTATGCAGTGAAGCAGGCCATGAAAGGGGAGAAGACCTTCTACGGCGGTGATATCGGTTGCTACACTCTGGGAAATGCCCAGCCCCTGGATATGTGCGACACCTGCCTGTGCATGGGCGCAGGAATCAATATCGCGCAAGGGATCGGGAGGATGGAGCCGGATACAAAGTGCTTCGCCTTCGTGGGCGATTCCACCTTCTTCGCTTCCGGAATCACGGGTGTCATCAATGCCGTCTACAATCAGGCCGACCTGACACTCATTGTACTGGACAACTCCACAACGGCAATGACCGGCCATCAGCCCCATCCCGGCACTGGCCGGACGGCTATGGGACAGCTTGTGGAGCGCGTGAGCATTGAAAAGGTGCTGCGGGGAATCGGACTGACTTTTGTCGAAACAGTGGATCCCCTGCATCTGGCAGCGGCGATTGACACGGTCAGGCGCAGCGCGGCCCAGCCCGGTGTGAAAGCGATCATCTTCCGCTCTCCCTGTGCGGCTATTGCCAGGAGCCGGAAAAGAGCCGAGGTGGACACGGACGCCTGCATAGGCTGTAAAAAATGCATCCGCGAGCTGGGGTGCCCCGCCCTGATTCCGGACGGAGAGAAAGCAACTATAGATACTTCACTTTGTACAGGGTGCATGCTTTGTGCACAGATCTGTCCGAAGAACGCGATCGCCCTGGCGGATATATGAAGGAGAACGGTAAAATGCAAAGTCAGAAGGAAGTCAGTATTGTGTTGTGCGGAGTCGGCGGACAGGGAACCATCCTGGCCTCCAGACTGATTGCGGATGCCGCCATGGACAAGGGAATGCATGTGAGATCCGCTGAGACCATCGGAATGGCTCAGAGGGGCGGATGCGTGTTTACAAACCTGCGCCTTGGAAAAGACATCGCAACACCCCGCATCGGCCGGGGGAAAGCGGATCTCCTGATCGCCTTTGAGCCGGCGGAAGCACTCAGGATGCTTCCTTACCTGAAAGAAGGCGGAAGTGCGGTGGTCTCCGCGCAGCCGATCATGCCGGTGAGCGCAATGGTAGGCATGATGCCTTACCACAAGGAGGAGATCCTGGATTACCTGAGAAAGAATGTTCCCGGCCTGACCCTCGTGGACAGCAAACGGGCGGAACAGGAACTGGGCTCGGCAAAGTGTCTCAATGTGGTGCTCCTGGGAGCTGCTGTCCGCAGCGGAGCACTTGGGCTCACGGAGGCGGACATCCTGGGAGCCATCCGGAGGAGACTTCCGGAGAAGCTCCACGCACTGAATGAGAGGGCACTGAGCTTCACTGCCTGAAGGCAATAAGAACGCTATTCCCTGTCCTCGAACGCGGCCAGGAGCAGATTCTTTTAAGCCACAGCAGGAAATGTACGATTGAGAGAAGAGGAGGAGAAAACCAGATGACGATCAACGATACCCAGCTTCAGATGACAGACCGGCAGATTAAAAGGCTGTTGAAAGCGGATAATTTCTATGGAAGGAAGCTGAAGGAACAGGGAATCACAGGAGTCCGCTCCGTTGAGGAATTCCTGCGGCTTCCATTTTCCCATAAGCAGGATCTGAGGGATGCGTATCCGCTCGGGCTTATGGCTGCCCCCGAAGAAGAAATCGTGCGCATTCATTCTTCATCCGGCACCACAGGTACACCCGTCATCATCCCGTATACAGCCAAAGATGTCGATGACTGGGCTGAGATGTTCAAGCGCTGCTATGAGTTCGCCGGAATTACAGCCAGAGACCGCATCCAGATCACTCCAGGGTACGGACTGTGGACCGCAGGGATCGGATTCCAGAACGGAGCCGAGAAGCTGGGTGCCATGGCAATCCCCATGGGGCCGGGCAATACCGCGAAGCAGCTTCAGTTCATGGTGGATATGAAGTCCACTGTGCTGTGCGCCACATCCAGTTACGCACTTCTGCTGGCGGAGGAGATTGAGAAGGAGGGCCTTCTCGACAGGATCTGTCTGAAGAAGGGCGTGATCGGCTCAGAGCGCTGGGGGGAGAAGATGCGCAAGCGGATCTCTGAAGAGCTCCGGATCGAACTGTATGATATCTACGGACTGACGGAGATCTACGGTCCCGGTATCGGCATTAACTGCCGTTACGATCAGGGGATGCATATCTGGGACGACTATGTCTATATGGAAATCATTGATCCGGTAAGCGGAGAGCCCGTACCGGACGGCGAATTCGGCGAAATCGTCCTGACCACTCTGGTGAAAGAGGGAGCGCCGCTGATCCGCTACAGGACCCATGACATCTCCCGTATCCTGCCGGGCGAGTGTCCCTGCGGTTCCACTTACCCCAGACTGGATGTGATCCAGGGCCGCAGCGACGATATGGTGAAATTCAAAGGAGTGAATTTCTTCCCGAAGCAGATCGAAGAAATCCTGGCCATGTATCCGGATGTCTCCAGCGAATACCAGATCCGCATCTCCCATCTGGACAGGAGGGACACGCTCCGGCTCTATGTGGAGACCAATGGCACTGTTAATTTCAGGGATCTGTCTGAGCGGCTGGCTCAGGAGGTCAAGAGCAGGATCGGATTTACTCCGCTCGTCAAGGTCGTAGAAATCGGGGTACTTCCCCGCAGTGAGAAGAAGACGAAGCGGGTGATTGATGAGCGCTATGAATAAAGTTGTCGGGGAGATGCTGCTGTTGCTGTTGATCCCCGGCTTTCACTGCTGATCCTGTTCCGCACCGGCATAGATCTGCGTCGGAACCAGGTACCGGCCTCCCTTAAGCTCCGACGCATACACGGCACAGTTTCCGATATACCTGGACCAATAGCTTCCGCCGGAGGATGGTGTCAGATATTCCAGCGCACCCTTCATGGCAATGGCATGCGTAGAGATCAAAACATGACCCAGCTCCCCGGCGGCTTTTAGCTCCTCGAGAAATTCACCGAGTCTCCCGGTAACAGAGCCGAGGGACTCCATACCTTCCGGAGCCGGATGATGAACAAAATCGCTGAAGAAATGTATGATTTCTTTCGGCGGATTTCGGAGATCCACTCCCTCGTAAGGTCCGTAATCCATCTCTGTCAGGCGCTCATCTATGACAAGAGGCCCGCTCCAGCCTGCTGCGATCTCAGCTGTCCGGACAGCGCGTCCCAGAGGACTCGAATAAACGCGGTCGAAATGGATGCCCTGCTCCCGGAAATAATCCCGAAGCCTCTCCGCCTGTGCAATTCCCTGTCCGGTGAGGGGAAGATCCGTTCTTCCCTGCAGCGCCCCTGCCCGGTTCATCTCAGTCTGTCCGTGCCGGACGATATAAATCTTCATAGCGATCGCTTTCCTTTGTCCCTAAGTGCCTGCCGAAGCCAATTATACGTAGACCTTCTCCAGCCTGCCGGCTGTCATGCACAGCCACTCACTGTGCACATAGTGGATTCCGTTGCGCTCACATATTTCCCCGACCATCACGCCTTCTTCTCCGAGAAGAACCGCCACATCGCCCGGCAGGATATCTTCCGCTCCGGTCACATCGATACAGAGATTGTCCATACAGATATCGTCCGCAAGATAAAACAGCCTGCCCCGGATACAGATCCGGACGTCCTTTTGCGTCAGGAGCAGAGGAATATCCCAATATCCCAGCATAATGCGGGCGATTCGTCTCTTCCCTCCCTGAGACAGTGCAGATTCATAAGAGAGCGGCGCAGAGGAATCCACATCGCACACTTCAAAGATCTTGGCGCAGATCCGCATGACCGGACGCAGGCGGCCTCCGTCTCCACAGGCGAGGCCATAGAGTGCAGTCCCGACGCGGACCATGTCATAACAATATTCCGGAAATGAGAAGACAAGAGCGGAGTTCAGGATGTGGACCGTTATGAGCTCCCTGTGTTCGGGGCGGATGCTTTTGATAAATGCATCAAAGCACTGGAGCTGCTTCCTGTTCAGCTCCAGATCCTCCGAATAGGAAGTATAGAGATGACTGTATACCCCGCAGACCTCCAGATTCCCGGAAGAGAAGATGCGCTCCTCAGCACTTAGGAATTCCTCATAGCACACTCCCATGCCGGTATTCCATCCATCGATCCGGATATGGACCCTGATCCGCGTCGAAAGAGCCTCTGCCATTGATTCCAGTTCCTGAAACTGCCGCATGCTGTAGACAGAGAAGATGGAGCGGGCGGGATCAAGCTGCCCCTCCCGGATCCCCTCCCCGATCTCTCCGGTGTCCGCTGCCCCCAGAAGAAGCATCTCCATAGAATCCCCGGGCCTTTCCCGGTTGAGGAATGCAAGCTCACTGAACTTCCCAACGGCGATCATATCCACCAGATGATTGTCCGAAAGAATCCTCATGACACCGGCCAGTCCATGCCCGTATGCATCGGCCTTTAAAACGCCGCATACACGGCAGGGTTTTGCAAGGCTGCTCCGCACGATGCGGAGATTGTTCTCCAGATAATCTACATGAATCTCCGCCCATGCCGATTTGCTTTGTTTCATCTCATCCCTCGCTGTGAAATCATGGAAAGGGAACCTGTCTTCCTCTCATGATACTTCGGTCTTCCATTCTATAGCCGTTAACGAAATGATCGGCTTACGCAGAAGCTTTCGCTTTTCCCTATATACAGTTATACTAGTTAACCTTAGTAATTGCCGAAGGCAATTGCTTAGATTAACTGCATATAGGGAAAAGCGAAAGCTTCTGCGCAGCAGATAATTTCGTTAACGACTATAAT
>CADCQE010000103.1 GCA_902803505.1 uncultured Lachnospiraceae bacterium
TCCCTCAATCGTTACTATTCACGGCCAATCTGCAATCAGGTTCTGGCTCATCATGCTTGCATGAATGAGACAGGTTCTGATTGCAGAAAAGGCCTGTGAAGCAGGCCCCTCCCCCTACAGCCTCAGACATAAGCAGCTTTCGCTGCGACATACGTGCGGAGCACGGATGGTCTCGGGAGGGGCCGCAAATAGTAACCTTCAATCAAAGCGCCGGACTGAAAGTCCGGCGCCTCAGCATCAACTCATTTAATTCATAGAATCATGCCAGCTTGATCTGCTGTGCATTGCTGTTCTTGTCGGGAGCGACCGTTACGCTCTTGGCGCTGATCGTGACGATCTTGCCGTTCTGGTTCTTCAACTTGTAATAGCTTCCGCCTGTGCTGATGAACTGCCACTTACAGCTGCTGTTGTTCTTCTTGCCCTGGACAACCTTGCTGCCCTTGAGAATCAGGTATTTCTTCGTGGCGACGTTCACCAGGTAGTAGTACCCGTTCCCGGCGCTGGTCACCTTGAAGGTGGCCGTCTTGGCAGTCTTCTTGCCCGGCACCACAGGGGCGTTGTTCTTTTTGCTGTTGCCCTTGATGGTCAGGAACTTCGCGGACTGGGATTTGCTGTTCAGCTTGTACTTCTTCAGCTGGATATTCGTAACCGCACTGTCCGCGTAAGTAGCGGTGAGTGTCGTCGTTGTCGTGACCTTCACCTTGGCGGTGGAGGAGGTGGCGCTGGTTCCGTTCACGAAGGTAGCATTGCCGCTCCACTTGCTGAACCGTCTCCCGCCGGAGGCGCTGTTCGCCGTGATCGTCACTACTGTCCCCGCCGCGTAGGAGCCGCTGCCGCTGCCGCCGTTCACTGTGAGCTTATAGCTCGTGCCGCTGCCGGATCCCGAACCGGAAGCCGAACCCGAGCCGGTTCCATAGCTGGAGCTGCTCATCGGGCACTCCGCATTGAAGGAGGCACTCGTGTACTCAGAATCCCTGTAGTGGTCTGAGAAATCCGCATTGTTCTTGAGGAAATACTTGTAGGAGCGGCCGGCCCTCTTGTAGACCGTGTCCCAGGTCACGTCGACGTTGTACCACTTTCCGCCGAGGCGGACGACGTTCCAGGCATGGTCCTCCGTTCCGTTGGAGCCGTTCGCCTGACCGGACACAATGCGGCAGCCGATCCCGGCCTCATTGCACATCATATAGAAGAGCGTGGCGTAACCCTGGCAGACCGCCGTCCCGTCGTGAAGCGCGCCGTAGGCCGTATAGGCAAGTGGGTGCAGGATAGTGGAAGACTTGCCCTCCGCGTCATCGTACACTACCTTAGATGCGATGTAATCATAGATAGCTGAGATCTTCTGGAACTCATTCTTGCCGGCAAGTCCCAGACTTGCGAGCGCAGAATCCACGTTTGTTTCCAGCCAGGACTCCTGAGAACTGTTTGTGTAATATGTGACATTGAAAGTGAAAACAAAGTCGTAGTTGCTGTCCTGATCAATCTGTGCTCCCCATTTTTTGTATGAGTAATAGAGATAATCACCAAGACGACCCTTTCCGCTTCCAACACCCGGATAAGAAATTGCGTTTGAGATTAACTTTTTACCGGAGACACCACCGTCATAGAAAAAATCAAAGTCAATCGTAACGTCAAAGGTAGCCTGTCTCTCCGCCAGGGCCGTGCGGATCTCCTCCGCCGCTTCCTCATAAGAATAGCAGGCGGCCTCCACAGCCTGTACCGCTGCCGGAGTAAAAAGAGCAGCAGCAAGGAGTCCCAGCGTCAGTAATAAAGCAGATAATCGATACTTTTTCATCATTCTCACCGTCCCTCACGGAGCTTCAATCGCTCAAAAAGCTGCGCGGTCAGCGCCTAACGAAAACGTTTTCGCAATCTAATCCCGTCTCTTATACACAGTATAATCTATGGTATGGTCACACGCAAGATATTTTTCTCCGTCTCGAGGCCAAAATCGTGACCGCTTCCTTGTGGATTTTGTCTGTTTTTACCAGTAATTCTCGGCCTTGGGCCGGCTTCAACTGAAGTGTGGGGCGCTGCTTCCCGTCGTAAAAATGCTGTGCCCAAGGGCGGTCTTGCGCGTGCCCCTGAAACACTCCTTCTGGCTCACTATTTGTGCCAGCTGATCTGTCTGCATTTAAATATGAAAGAAGAACTGACACAGGACTTCCTTGAGAGTCTCCCGACCACTTGAATTTTCTGCGATTCATGGTACAATACGCCGTGGCGCCTATACTTCCAGTTTTTACATCAAGGAGGGTTTATGAGTTGAAAAATGAACTGATCCATCTGAACCACATTTCAAAATCCTACAACGGCAAAGTCGTACTGGACGACCTCGACCTCATCATCCATGAAAATGAGTTCGTCACCATACTGGGTCCGTCCGGCTGCGGCAAGACCACTACACTTCGGATATTAGCCGGATTTGAGACACCGGACATCGGATCAGTCATTTTCAGCGGCAAAGATATCACCAATCTCCCGCCTAATAAGCGCCAGCTCAATACTGTATTCCAGAACTACGCGCTGTTCACCCACATGAACGTGGCGGAGAACATCGCCTTTGGCCTGAAGATCAAAAAACAATCCCGTTCCTATATAGAAGACAAGATCCAGTATGCCCTGAAGCTTGTAGGCCTTGAGGGCTTTGAGAAGCGCTCTGTCAACAACCTGTCCGGCGGGCAGCAGCAGAGAGTGGCCATCGCGCGGGCCATCGTAAATGAGCCCCGGGTGCTGCTCCTCGACGAGCCCCTTGGAGCTCTGGACCTGAAGCTTCGCCAGGACATGCAGTACGAGCTGATCCGCATGAAGAATGAGCTCAGCATCACCTTCATCTACGTCACCCACGACCAGCAGGAGGCCCTCACGATGTCGGACACCATCGTCGTCATGAACCAGGGCTACATCCAGCAGATGGGAACCCCGGAGGAGATCTACAATGAGCCGGAGAATGCCTTTGTGGCGGACTTCATCGGAGACAGCAACCTCTTCCCGGGCATCTTCGTGAGAGACGAGATGATCACCATCGACGGCGTCCCCTTCGCTTGCGTGGACACGGGCTTCGGCACCAACAAGCCTGTCGATATCGTCATCCGCCCCGAGGATGTGGACCTCGTACCCTGCGGCCAGGGAACCGTATCGGGAGTCGTGACGGATCTCATCTTTAAAGGAGTCCACTACGAGATGTGCGTAGATGTAAATGGCCGGGAGTGGGTCTCCCAGTCCACGATGCCCTGCGCCGTCGGCGAAGAGGTGGACATCTCTGTGCATCCCTTCAATATCCAGGTCATGAACAAGCCTGAATCTGAGGACGAGGAGGCTGTGAAGACCGATGACTAAGACAAGACGCATCTCGGGCTTTCTCGGCCTTCCTTTCGTGTTCTGGGCGGCGGCCTTCATCATCATCCCCCTGCTCATGGTGGTCTGGTACGGGCTCACGGATGAGAACGGAGCTCTCACCTTTGCCAATATCGCCGCCATCGCGCAGCCGGCCCACGCCAAAGCGCTCCTGCTGGCCCTGCTGCTCTCGCTGCTGGCCACCGCTGTCTGCTTCCTGCTGGCTTACCCGCTCTGCATGTTCCTGGTGGAGGCGCAGAAGACTTCCAACTCCTTCCTGACAATGCTCCTCATCGTCCCGATGTGGATGAATTTTCTGCTGCGCACATATGCCTGGCAGTCCATCCTGGAGAAGACGGGTATCATCAATACCTTCCTGACCGCCATCGGCCTGCAGCCCCTGCGGCTCATCAATACTAACGGCGCCATCGTCCTCGGCATGGTTTACAATTTCCTGCCCTTCATGGTGCTCCCGATCTACAATGTCCTCGAGGACATTGATAAAAATGTCATCAACGCCGCCCGGGATCTGGGCGCAAACGGGAGACAGACCTTCCTGAAGGTGATCTTCCCGCTCTCCCTCCCCGGTGTCATCTCCGGCATCACCATGGTCTTCATCCCCGCGCTGACGACCTTCGTCGTGTCCTCGCTGCTCGGCGGCGGCAAGATCCTGCTCATCGGAAATGTGATCGAGCAGGAATTCATGGTGGCCTACGACTGGAACCTGGGCTCAGGGCTCTCCCTGGTGCTCCTCCTGTTCATCATCATCAACGTGGTCGTTTCTGTCATATCTGAGCGCGGAGAGGAGGAACTGAGGAGACGAAAATCAGATGCAGAGGCTTAAAGCGGGTCTATGTGGCCCTGATCTTCTTATTTATGTATGCCCCCATCGCGCTGCTCATCGTGCAGTCCTTCAATAAGAGCAAGAGCCGCGGCCGCTGGGGCGGCTTCACCTTCGAGTGGTACGGCTCCCTCTTCTCAGATGAGTCCATCATCGAGGCCTTTACCAACACCATCACGCTGGCGCTGCTCTCCTCTCTCATAGCCGTAGTGCTGGGGACGGCGGCCTGCATCTTCCTGACCAAGCTGAAGAAGCGCACCCGCAGCATCCTGATGGGCGTCGCCAACGTCCCCATGCTCAATGCGGATATCGTGACGGGCATCTCCTTTATGCTGCTCTTTATTACCCTGCGCATAGAATTCGGCTACAGCACGATCCTCCTGGCCCACATCACCTTCAACATCCCCTATGTGATCCTGAATGTGATGCCCAGCTACCGCGACCTGAACCCGCATATTTACGAAGCGGCATTGGATCTGGGGGCTTCACCGGCGTATGCATTTTTCAAAACCGTACTTCCGGAGATCCTGCCGGCCATCCTGTCCGGCGGGCTCATGGCCTTCACGATGTCCATTGACGACTTCATCATCACGCACTTCACTGCGGGGGCCGGTGTGCAGACTCTCTCGACCAAGATCTATTCCGAGGTCAAGCTCGGGATCAAGCCGGAGATGTACGCCCTGTCCTCCATGATCTTCCTGGCCGTGCTGATCCTCCTGATCCTGGTCAACCGCGTACAGGGCAGCTCGCGCAAAGCGCAGGAGGAAGAAGTATGAGAAGCAATATGAAAAAGATGGTTCTGCTGCTCTGCATCCCGGCGCTCCTTGCGGCCCCTCTGAGCGGCTGTGGAAAAAATGAAGGGAGCGGGGATGACAGCAATCTGCTCGTAGTCTACAACTACGGGGAGTATCTGGATCCCGAAGTCATCGATCTCTTTGAGGAGGAGACCGGCTATAAGGTCCTCTACGACGTCTACGAGACCAATGAGATTATGTACCCGAAGGTGGCGGCCAATCCCTCCCAGTACGATGTCATCTGCCCCTCTGACTATATGGTCACCAGGATGGCCGAGGAGGGACTCATCGCCGAATTGGATATGGAAGCCCTGCCTAACGCAAAGAAGTACATCGGGCAGGAATACTGGAAGATGTCTGAGAGTTTCGACCCCGGCAACCGGTATTCCGTCCCCTATCTCTGGGGAACGGTGGGCATCATGTACAACAGATCCATGGTCGATGAGGAAGTCAGGAGCTGGGATATTCTCTGGGATCCCAAATACTATGACAATATCCTCATGCAGGACAGTATGCGGGATCTCTTTGCGGTGGCGCTGAAAAAGCTCGGCTACTCCCTGAATACCACGGATCTCAAGGAGCTTCAGGAGGCAAAAGAGCTGCTCATCGAGCAGAAGCCGCTCGTACAGGCCTATGTGGTAGATGAGGTGCGCGACAAGATGATCGCCGGGGAGTCCGCTCTCGGTGTGATCTATTCCGGCGAGGCAGAGTACTCCCGATGGGAGAATGAAGATCTCGCCTACTGTATCCCGGAAGAGGGAACCAATGTGTGGATCGACTCCTGGGTTATGACAAAGGAATCCCGCCATAAGAAAGCGGCACTGGAATGGATTGATTTCCTGTGCCGTCCCGAGATCGCCCTCATGAATTTTGAATTTATCTATTACTCCACACCCAATACCGGGGCGATGGATCTGATGGAAGAAGAGCTGTTGGAAAATGACGTGCTGTTCCCGGATCTGTCCAAGTATAAGCTGGAACCGCTGCAATACCTCGGGAAGGAAGCGGAGCGGATGTACTACAACCTCTGGAAGGAAATCAAAAGTGCGTGAGCAGCCTGTCCTCCCCCCGGCCCATCAGGTCCCGCAGAATCTCCATCGTGCGCGGAATACCCTCTCGGATGCCGTAGCGTGCCCGCCACCCGAGAGCCTGAAGCTTCGCGCCGTCGAGCCGCGCTTTGGTGGCCCGGCTGAAGCCGGCGCTCTCCACCTCGTCCGGCAGCTCGAAGACCACCTGACTGCCGGCGTGCTCTGCGATGAGGGCGGCGAGATCCCGGAGCGTAATATCCGAGCGCTCGTCTGCGATATTGTAGGCCTCTCCGCTCTCACCAAGAAGAAGAACATAGAGAAGCCCGGATACGGCGTCGGTGACGTAGGTATAAGAATAGTACTGCGTCCCGGCGCTTTTTAGTACGATGTCCTCCCCACGGATTCCTTTCTTCAGGAACTGGGAGATGGCTTTAGTGTCGTCCGGCTTCATGGAGGGGCCGTAGCTCCTGGTGAAGCGGGCGATCACTGCGGGGAGGCCCTTCTGCCGGATATAGGCCTGGCAGAGGGCCTCCCCGCAGCGCTTCCCTTCGGGGTAGCCGGCCCGCAAGGTGTTGCAGTCAATATAGCCGCAGTAGGATTCGTCAAAGAGCTCCGTATCACCACGGTTCTCCCCGTAGATCTCGTTGGAGGAGGCAAAGACGAAGCGCTCTGCCCCGTGGGAGGCTGCAAAATCCAGGAGGCGCTTGGTCCCGATGATGTTCGTGGCAATGGTCCCGATAGGATCAGTGGCGTAGGCGACGGGATGGGTGTTACTGGCCGCGTGGAAGACAAAGCCGATCTCTTCTGTAAAGTCGGGAAGGGGCCCGTTGACGTCTGCCTTCACAAAGCGAAACTCAGGATCCCCGAAATACTTGCCGAAGCGGGCCCTGGCCCGCTCTTCGTTTCTGCCCATGGCGTAGATGCGGCAGTTGAGTCCGGATGCGCGGTTCTTCTCCATGAGGACATCGATCAGGCAGCTGGCGATCATGCCGGCCGCCCCGGAGATCAGGATCGACGAGCCGCAAAGCTTCTCAAAAGGAAGCGGAAGGGCCGCCGCCTGCCGGACGTCTTCGAGATATTTCTGATGATCTGTCAACATAAGTAAGCTCCTCCTGGGATCCTCCTGATTGTGTCTTTAGCACAGTGCTCCCCATTTGTCACAGGATATTCTTCGTTACTATTCACGGCCAATCTGCAATCAGGTTCTGGCTCATCACGCTTGCATGAATGATTACTATTCTTCATTTTGCCCAAAGGGATTCCCGGCCGGCAGCAGCGCAGTAGAAGAGTCCGCCGAATCTCCGCATGAGCCGGATCTTCAGGCTCTGCCGCCCTGCCTCTTCGTAGAC
This sequence comes from uncultured Lachnospiraceae bacterium, assembly GCA_902803505.1. Taxonomy (GTDB): domain Bacteria; phylum Bacillota; class Clostridia; order Lachnospirales; family Lachnospiraceae; genus Chordicoccus. Next base: position 7,346 of record CADCQE010000103.1, read on the forward strand.
GTCCGGGCACCATTTCTTTGCGGTCCGCTCCACGGACTTCAGGAGGTGGTAATGCTCCGCACTCCTTAAGAGGAGACAGACGGTCCGATACCCGAAGTAGTAGTAGCGGCCCATCCGGATCAGAAGCATCGCCCGGTTCTCATCCGTGACCAGAGGGCTTTTCGCATAGAGCCTGAGCATCTTCTTCAGCACCTTCAGCTCATCGGCGTAGTGGGCTCTGAGGCTCTTCGCGCTGATGCTCTGGCCGTCCCTGCCCACCCGGTAGACATACACGGCTTCGCCGCAGAAGGCAATCTTTGAGGCCCCGGCCATCGCGCAGAAGGCAAAGAGCTGATCCGTATAGAGTGTGTGCCGCGGCAGCTTCACGAGGTTCCGCCGGATCCTCTCGGTCAGAACGGTCATGTGCCAGATCCCGCAGATGAGCGGGGTGTCCGTCTCTGACGGCGTAAGCACCCGGCCGATCAGGCTGTGCCATGCCTGTTCCTTTAATTCCGGGGCACTCCCTTCCACATCTCTTTTTTTTGAAAATGGGGTCAGCAGCAGATCCGCAGTGCTCGTCCGCAGCTGCCGGAAAAATGCAAGAAAGTTCGCAGGGTCGAAATAGTCATCACCGTCCAGCAGGCGGAAGTATTTTCCCCGCGCCTCCCGCACGCCGCAGTTCACCGTGGAGCCGTAGCCCCCGTTCTCCTTGTCGATGAGGCGGAAGGTCCCGGGATAGCGGCGCTCATAGTCCCTCGCGATGTCGGGCGTGTCATCCGTGGAGCCGTCATTGACGACCAGCACCTCCAGCTCCCCGAGAAGATCCGGGACGCACAGGGAATCCAGGGCCTTCCGGAGATAGGCGCTCACGTTGTAGGCGGCGATCGAGACTGTCAGCAGTTTTTCCATGTTCTCACTCACTCCTGCTCAGCGCGGATATAGGCCTTAAAGAGCTCAAGGTCGTCCTTTGTCGTAAGCTTGATATTCTTATCCGAGCCGGCCGCAAAATGCAGCCGCTCCCCCAGCTCCACCATCATCGTATTGGTGTAGGCGGAGGCGTGGATGCCGATTCCCTCCGCGTAGGCCCGCCTGTAGGAGGAGAGCAGCTTCCCGAAATGATAGGCCTGGGGGGTCGCGACCCGCCGCAGGGTCTCCCTGGGGATGTATTCTGTCGTAGTGCTCTCATCCTCCCGGGAGATCACAAAGATCTGCTCATTGTAGGGCATGGAGGTGACCGCGTTACCATACTCCCTGCATTTCAGAATCACGTCCGTGAGGACCGTGGAGTCCACCAGGGGGCGGATCCCGTCGTGGATGACGACTGTGTCCTCCTCACCGCAGTGCCCCTCCAGAGCGTACACACCGTTCCGAATGGACTCCTGGCTGGTGCTGCCGCCGGCGACGACATTCCTTAGCTTCGTGATTCCGAATTGTCTGGCGTAGGCCCGGAGGACGTCGTGCCAGCCGTCGATGCAGACCACATTGATCTCATCGATCATCGGGTGGTGCTGAAAGCCCTCCAGCGTGTAGAGAATTACCGGCTTGTCATACACATTGACAAACTGCTTCGGGATATCCAGACCCATGCGGTGGCCGCATCCCCCCGCGATAATAATAGCCGTAGTCATGGCAGTTCACCCGTCCGCACAAAGTGGCGGATCACCCTTTCTGTCATCGCACATGCGTGACCTGCTTCATAGGAGCGGAAAGCGCGCAAATGCTCCGCCGCCTTCCGCGCACACTTCGCTTCGTCCAGATTGCGGAGCGCTTCTTCCATCGCCGCCCCGTCTCGGCACAGGATGCCGGGCCATTCCCCTATGGGCGTGTAGAAGCCCCGGTCCGCCGTCTCGTACTGCTCCAGGTCCGGGCAGTAGAGGAGGCAGGGGCGGCCGAGCAGCGCGTAGTCCCAGATACTGGAGGAGTAATCCGTCACCAGGAGATCCGCCGCGCAGAGCAGCTCCTGCATATCCGGGTAGCTCGTGACGTCGACAACGGTCATCTCCTGCCCGCCGGAGAGCACCGCATCCTTCGTGTCCGTGTAGTGGGCGCGGCTAAGCAGTACCGGCACCCTCCCGAAGCGGGCGAGATAGCCGCGCATCAGCGCATCCGCCGGAAAAGGAGGCACCGCCGCACTCTCGGCGAATTTTCCCCTGTAGGTGGGAGCATACAGAATCAGAGGTCCCTCAATTCCAAGCCTCTCCCTCACCTTCGACGCCGCCGCTTCCACGGCCTCCCGGCGGAAGAAGAGATCATTGCGGGGCATTCCGCTTTTCAGGACTGCCCCGGCAAAGGCATTGCCCTCCCGAATATTCGTCTGCGTGAAGCGGGGCGAGCTGGACAGGTACAAGTCAAAGTGGCTGCCCTGGGTGCGCCGCCGCCATTCGTCCACCGGATCCGCCTTCTCGACGTGCTCACTGGAAATGCTGACACGCTTGTAAGCGCCTCCCGCATGCCAGGTGTTGATCACCAGCTGACCTCTCCGCTTTGGGAAAATGCTCATCTGTGTCGCCGTGTTCGTCACCCGCACCCCGGCCGTCAGATACTCATAGAACCAGCGAAGGGAGCGCCGCTTCACCGCAGCCACCGGGAGATCCGCGTAATCCTCCGGATGCGCAAAGGACCAGAGCAGCTCGTAGCGCCCCGGACAATGGGAATCGAGATATTCACTCAGGTATTTTGGGTTGCAGGCATAGGCTGTCCCCTCGTAGCTCTCAAAGAGGATCCGTCTCCTCCTGACCGGGAGGAGACAGGAGATCTTTGCGGCACTTTGCACCGCGCGGCGCAGCTCTATGCGGAGTCTGTCTTTTCCGTTCATTTCACACTCTGATCCTTCTCACTCTCCGACCCACCAGGCCTCAAAATCGTGGTCGCCTTTCCGCTTCTCCTCCGGGGGCAGCTTCATGTAGTCCCCGTAGGCATTGATGAGGTAAGGCTCCCAGCAGGACATGGTCCGAAACCTGTGGCCCTCGAACTGCACCGGAACCGGACGGATGAATTCTTCCTTCTTCATGCGCTCCCCGGGACCATAGAGAGCCCAGCCGACTACTCCGACGTAATCAGAGCCCTGATAAGTATAGCCTTTGCTCGCCTCGCGCATCTTCGCCGCGCAGAACTCATCAGAGAAGAGGCTCAGGAAGGGCCGCGCCGCATTCTTCACGAAGCGCCGGAGGGCCGTCTTGCCCTCCTTCGGATTCGCATGGCGCCGGGTCAGGACCTTCCGCCAGAAGGACGCCTTCCGGTAGACCTTCCGGTTCTCCCTGTCGTCCGAAGGCAGCCCGTCGATCGGCAGCACGTCGATCCACAGAGAAGTCCCCTCCTGCAGATATTTCTGCCGGATCATGGTCCTCCGGTCAAAGACTTTGATAATAGGATAGGGTCCCTTTCCATTTTCAATGCAGGCCAGTTCCAGATAATCCGGGAAAGCGCCTTCAGCGGCGAGGCGGATCAGCTTGTGATAGGAGGGGCGGGGCACGCACACGTCGATGTCATCATCCCAGGGAATGAAGCCATGGTGCCTCACAGCGCCAAGCAGCGTTCCTCCCAGGAGATAGACCCGGATGCGGTGCGCGTCACATACCGCCTGGAACTCCAACAGGATCCTGAGCTCCGCCTGCTTGATTTCATCAGGACTAAGTTTTCTCATGGATTCAGTTCCTCCTTGACAGGCTTCACACGGAGATCTTTATGCCGAGCTTATGTGCGGCAATCATGCAAAGGTACAGAAGCCGGAGCTGGCGGCACTTCAGGAGCAGAATGGGAAAATCCACTTTCGGCCTCCCGCCTAAGGGGAAGCGGTCCACTGCCTTTAGCACTACGGGATCCCGAAAATATTCCTGTACCTTGGGGTAAGCCCCCCTGACCCCGCCCGCGCAGGAGCTGAGCATCTCGATCACCGAGAAGACACAGGATCCGGCGTACAGGTCCCCGGGGTCTCTGCCTGTCAGGGCTTTGTATTTCCCGGCGATCTCCTTGCGCTTTCGCAGAAGCTCCAGCTTGTTCTGAAGGAGCCGCTGCCCCTGCCAGTTGGAGATCATGGCCCCCTCGGGCTTCAGATTGTAGCGATACAGCGGCCGGTTGATGGACCTCATTTTCGATGCGCAGAGCATGTATTCGCAGTTGAACATCGAGTCCTCGTTGAGGACAATCCTCTCATCCATGCGGATCCCGTTTGAGACGATGAGATCCCGCCTGTAGGCGCAGCGCCACACGGAGCCGAACTCCTTCCGGGCGTTGATCCTCTCCCCTGCGTGCCAGCGCCTGACATCCGCCAGAGAGTAGCCATAGAGCGCCGGAAAATACTTCCGGATGATCTCTTCGTTGGAGTCGTAGTTGCGCCGCTTCTTCGCATCCGTGTTCATCAGGATGTCCACGCCGTCCCTGTCGCCCTCGATCTGAAATCCGAACACGCAGTAATCCAGCTGATACGTCTTCATCTCATGGAAGACCGCAGACAGCAGCTGCCCGCTCACCCGGTCGTCCGGATCCACAAAGAGGATGTACTCGCCTCTCGCCAGGGCGATGCCCCGGTTCCTCGCGGCGGAGACGCCGCGGTTTTCGGTATGGATGTACAGCACTCTCCGGTCCCGCTGGCTGAGCTCCCGGATCAGCTGCAAGGTGCCGTCCGTCGAGCCGTCGTCCACAAGAAGGATCTCATAATCCTCGAAGTCATTTTCCAGGATGCCGGCAACACAGTCCTCCAGGTCCCGCTCCACATTATAGCAGGGCAGAATGACGCTCACTGCCGGTGCGGACCGCTCCCTGTCAATATTGCTGATCTCTTCGTTCTTCACCATAATCATACATCCCTGCGTATTCTGCCGGATTCACGGGTTCCGCCTCAATATCTTCTTTGCGAGCTTCTTTGTCTCCTTTAGAAGTGTCGTCTTCTTCACAAAGACCCCCTCGTGGTAGCGCCTGAGCCTGCGGGCTGTCTCGGCGGGATCCGTCCGGGTGAGGGGGATGAGAGGCGGAAGCTGGCGGGCGGCCGCCGCCTTGCGGTCATGGGCCGTCTCCCCTGCTTCTTTGTGGTAGATATGCGCAAGGCCGTTCTCGTCCAGAAAGTCCACATAGTGGGCGAAATTGCGGGCGTGGTTTGCAATGTGGGAACTGAAGTCCTTCTTTGCCGCGATCTCGAGGAGATCTGCCGCATCGGCGCCGGATACCGCATTGTCCAGCTCCTCCGGCCTGATGTGGGGAAGGCCGTGGTAGAGAGCAAGTTCTCTTGTCCTCGCGTCAAAGGGACAGAAGAGGGCCGGCGTCCCCGCAATGAGCGCGGCGACGTTCCCGTGCATCCGGGTGCCGAAGCTGAAGTCCCTGGTTCCAAGGAAGGAGAGCCAGGATGCGACGCTCGCGTACATCCGCACATCCCCGCTTAAGTAGAGCGGATCCGACAGCGTCGTCGGAAATCCCTCCGCCACCGGCGGCGGGAAGGTCACGCCCGCATACATGAGCTCCAGCTCCTCCCCTCTTTGGGGAAGGTAGACCGCCTCCTTGAAGCGCTTTGCATTTTCACGAATAAAACGGATCTGGGCCGGTCCGGAGCCCTGGGACATGTTGTAGCTGATGCAGGCAGAGGCCGGATCGTGAAGAACCTTCTTCCAGCTGTCCCTCACCACAAGAGGCCTCTCCCCCCAGGTGTAAAGGGACGGGCAGCCGATTACCGTGTAGTCCTGCTCCTCCTGAAAGCCCAGCTGCCTCAGGTAGCTGCCGGTGATCTCCCCGCGCACGCCGATCTTCGCGGAGTGCTCCAGCACCTCACGGAAGAAGGTCCTGGCCGCAAAGTTCAGGAGCCTGTCCTCATTCCGGCCCGGTTCATAAGGGGCGCGGATCCCGCAGCCCAGCACGACAACGGGGATATGCAGTTTCCTGATGAAGGCAGCCAGGGAGAGGAATTCGGGGATAAAATCGTGCCGGATGGCGTCCGCAAAAGGAATGACGAAGGCGTCGTACTCCTCGTCGATGACAGCTGCCTCCCTGCCCGTGAAATTTGTCTTATACCTTGTGGGCACGATTTCCACGGAATCGTCCACGGTGAGTGCCCGGAAGATGCTGTTCGCATAGACCAGGTTGCCCAGATTGTCCCCCATCAGATGGCGGAGGCGCTCGTAAGAGACCGTGTGGTAGGGGGTCAGGCCCGCCCGGATCAGAATTCGCTTTGTCTTCATCCTAGAAGCTCCCTCTGTATTTTTCATGCAGAACCTTTGCTCTCAGGAAGGCGGCGCCTTTCTTGACCCAGTCCGTCTTCTCGGTGCCGAAAAAGGGCAGCTCGCAGATCCTGTCCTGCCCGATGGCCCCGCTCTCCGTCTGGCAGCGAAGCCAGACATTTAAGAGCAGTTCACTGACTCTCCCGTAGAGGCGCCCCTGGTAGCCGCTCAAGGGGATCTCCTCTCCGCCCCTCTCCTCCAGCCGGTCCTTCAGCTCAAAGAGAATGGGGAAGAGCCAGCTGCAATAGCTGTCCGCGCATTCTCTGTGCATGATCATCATATTGAACATATGTCCCTTCCGCTGCTGCATCACGGCGTCGAAGGACGCAAGATACTCCGGGCAGCGCTCAAGGATAATCCGCCTGGTCTCGTCGAGATGGCCCGCATAATGCGTGTGGGCGTAATGGGTGTACAGCGTCTCCACAACGTACCAGCGCTTCTTCGGGACAAAGACCAGGTACTGCCCAAGCAGGGGCTTCAGCTCCTCCCCGCTGATCGCGTCGTCGACGTTCTTTCCGCTCCGTCCCGGAGCTGCAAAATGCCTCCTGTAGTGGACTAGGCCTACGAAGTCCTCTTTCAGGTTCTTCCACTCCCAGAAGAGGCCCGTGAGCTCACAGAATCCGGGATTGAGTTCGGAAATATTCTCACCGCTGTCGTCCTCCGCAAAGCGGGGATCACAGGA
>CADCQE010000104.1 GCA_902803505.1 uncultured Lachnospiraceae bacterium
CCGAAAAATCACAGTAGAGCTGAAATGCTGAGAAAATCGCCGCAACGAGAACGTAGGCTCCCGCCGGAGAACTCATGCCAAACACATGATTCACCAGCATGGCCAGCCGGTCTGCGATCACCAGCTTCTTAAAATATCCCCAGCACATCCGCTGGATGCCGAAGGTAAAGCTCCGGTAGTCAAAATGATGCGGCTCCCTGAGCTGCGGACCGAGATTTTTGAAGCTGGAAATCGGGCCTTGCAGCACTTTCGGGAAAAATGAACAAAAGAGCAGCAGGCGGAAGAAATTCTTCTCGGGTTTGCATTTGCGCCAGTAGACGTCCGCCAGGTACCCGACCAGGGAAAATGTATAGTAGCTGATTCCAATTGCCGTGAGCACGGTGACGTCAATCGTCTTCCCGGCCGTCAGGGTGCTGACCTGCTCGATGAGCCATTTTCCGATCTTTGAATAAACGAGCATTCCGATCAGAATCACGGCGAACAGGATCAGCACGCGGCGTGCCCTCTGTTTGGCCTTTTTCTCGAGAGCCCGTTTTCTGGCATTTTCAGCTTTCCGGATCGAACGGGCCCCGGCCTTGTCGCCATCCCCGTCTGCTGAAGCGGTTTTGACTTTGATGCTGCTTCCTGCTCCGTCACCTACACCTGATGAAGCGATATTGGCTTTGGTCCTGCCTCCTTCTTCATCGCTTCCACCAGACGAAGCGGCTTCCGCATTGCTTCCATCAGGCGAAGCGGCATCCTTACTGTTTCCACCAAGCGAAGCGGCTTCCTTACTGCTTCCACCAGGCGAAGCGGCATCCTTACTGTTTCTACCAAGCGAAGCGGCTTCCGTATTGCTTCTTTCCGCAGCCTTCCTGTAGATGCGGTTTATCCACAGCCCGCCAATCCAGGCCATAAGAGTCGCTGCCAGAATAAACCCGGCCTTCTGCCACCCATAGCTGACGTAAAATGCGGCACTTGCGATGAGAAGAACAATCCACTGGATCTTTTTCGGGACAATATAGTAGAGCAGGAACACCGCAAGCAGAAAAATGATAAAAGACATGCTCGCAAATGACATGTTTTCGAAGGAGAGTCCCGACAAAACGAGTCCTGCAAATGAACCGGCCGAAGCAATTCCCGCAAAAGAGAGGCTCTGAAAAGATTGACTGATCTGATTCATCCTTCCGCCTCCTCCTCTGTCGCTGTTTTTGCTTTTCTTCCAGTCTCTGCCGCGTCAGCTTTTCTTTTTGCTTTTGCTTTTCTTTTTGCCCCGGCTTTTGTCTCTGCCGTGTCAGCCTTTATCTCTGCTTCAGCTTCAGCTCCAGCTCCAGCTTCAGCTTCAGCTTTCGCTTTCGCCTCCTCCTCTGTCGTTGTTTTAGCTTCTCCTTCAGTCTCTGCCGCGTCAATTAGTTCAGGCACCGACTGTTCATGAGCGTGGGTGTCAAACCGCATCGTATCAACAACACTCTCCGACATCTTGTCATACACAACGATATTGAGTCCCCGTCCCCTGGGGCAGCACTCTTTTCCGTTAATCTTTATGGATGCGGGGGTCTTTGACTTTCTGCCGCCGCTGACAATCTTGTGAGTGTCCAGATAGATATACGAAATCGGCTGCTTCCCGCGATCCTTTTCCTCGTAGACGACCTCTCCTCCGTCAATCACGGCGAGATAGGAGCTCCTGTACTTTAGTTCAGAGAGCTCGGCAAGGCCCAGACCGGCAGCGTATGCCCGGCTTTCATCCGTGAGGGAATAAGCCGCATCATCATTCGCCGCCAGATAGATCACGAAGCGCCTGTCCTTAGTATAAGCTTCCAGATATTTGAAGAGATCCGCCTGCGTCAGGTCCGCGCGCAGGAGCTGGGTCAGCTCTTTGTCCTTGCAGCGCAGGCAGTACCGATAGACCTTCCGAGTGTCTCTGTCCAGATAGTCCAGATTCACTTCGGAATAGGCCAGCAGCTTCTTGCCCCTGAGGAAGTAGTCCGCATTGCGCTCCGCGGAGGCATATGTGTCAAATGAGCAGGAATCGACCACGGAGTCCGATGCATAGTTGTAGACGACGATGTTGAGCCCGCGGCCATCTGCCGAGTACTCCTCGTCGTCGATCACGCAGGATGTGAGATGACTGTCGCTTGTTCCACAGCTTCGGAGAACATATTCCTGCCCGAGGGGGAGGGTATTCTCATATCTTAGCTCGTGGGGATTTTTAGATTCTGCTTCTGTTTCTGGTTCTGTTTTTGTGCTTGTTTTTGTTTCTGTTTTTGATTTTGTATTTCCGTCTGCTCCCACGGTGCCAGTAACAGCACCACTTGAGCTTGCCCGGCCTGTATTGTCGGTACCGGCAGCATTATCCTCTAAGCTGGCCAGGCCCGTACCTTCAGCGCCGGCAGCATTAACATCTAAACTTGCCAAGCCTGTACTGTCGGTACCGGCAACATTAGCATCTGAGTTTGCCAGACCTTGACTGCCCTGATAACTGAAATTCGTGTCATTCTCAATGAGAGTTTCGCTATGTGGAATATCGAGATTCCGTGCATCTGCCACACTCTCGGAGTTCTCAGCATCCGCCACACTTTCGGCGTTTCCAGTTTTCTCCACATCTATTGCATTCTCAGCATTTCCGGTATCCGTTGCACTCCTGGAGTTCCCTGCATTCCCGGTATCTGCTGCATCAGTCACAGTCTCAGCATTTCCGGCAGGTCCTGTATCATTCACAGTCCCAGCACCGGCAGCTGCATC